>JBBSLN010000023.1:0-13407 GCA_038255205.1 Flavobacteriales bacterium | reverse complement strand
CTGAAAATGATAAAAATAGAATCATTAAATTGATTAAGCCAGAGTTATATCAATACGTGTTTTTTAGTTGGATTGTATATTCTGAAGTCATAAAAAATCAGTTTGACGAAAAAAATCTAAATTATTTAGATGGGAAAAATGTCTGTTTAGTGACAGGAATTGCGAATCCCGAACCGTTTGTAGCGTATTTAAAAAATAAACAACTGGATTTTGAACATTTAAACTTCAATGATCATCATGAATTCACATTAAGTGAGATTGAACATCTGAAAACAAAGCAATTCATATTGACGACCGAAAAGGACTTTATGCGCTTGTCAGCACATTTTGAAGGAAGAGAGAATCTGTATTATTTGCCTATCGAATTAAGAATAGACAAGCCAAATGAGTTTGATGAATTATTGAAAAATAGTATTAGATAGAATCTGTTGTGCTCTTATTTGCAGTTAGCGCACCATACAATTTTTTTTCAAAATCGTCTTGTCTAAATGGCTTGGAGATGATATCATCAAAACCTGCCTCATCAAACTCGTGCATTTTATCATCAATAGTGACAGCGGTCAATGCAAAAATGGTCAATTCCTTATCAAAGGTGCGGATGATTTTAGTGGCCTCTAACCCACTGATCCCTGGCATATGAATGTCCATTAAAACTACATCATATCGCTCTTCTTGTACCCGTTCTACGGCCTCTTCACCATTATCAACAACATCACAATACAAGTTCATCTTGTTGAGAATCTTTTTGGTAATCATTTGATTGATTTTGTTGTCTTCTACAACCAAAATCTTGATATTACTTAGTTCCACCGATTCAATATTTTTAAAATGTTTAGGTTTTTCTTCAATAACTATAGCGTCCGTAGAGTAGGTTAGTGGTATTTCGAAAATGAAAGTAGATCCTTTTCCGAGCTCACTTTTAAGATAAATTTTACCTTTTAAGATTTCAATAAGTCCTTTAACAATTGAAAGTCCAAGACCAGTACCGCCATATTTTCGATTAATTTGAATGGAGCCTTGTGAAAAACTTTCAAACATATGTTCCTGTTTTTCTTTGGTAATCCCGATTCCATTATCTTCAATTTCGAATCGAAGTGTGAACACATTCTCGTTTTGATTGATTTTGTAAATACGTACCCAAATGTCCCCATCTTTTGTGAATTTGATGGCATTGCCTATAAGGTTAATCAGTATTTGGGATATTTTTAATTGATCGCCTATAAAATTGGGAGGTAAGCCTGCTTCGTATTCATAATGCATTCTAATATTATTGTCGTTTGCAGAATTATTAAGGGCAGATACGACGTTTTCTCCTTTTTTCTTAAGGTTGAATAGCTCTGGGTCTAACTCAACTTTGTTGGCTTCAATTTTATTGATTTGAAGAATGTCATTGATAAAGGTTAAAAGATATTCCCCAGAAAATTTTAAGGATTTTAGATGTGTCACCTGTTCTGGTTTTGGATTTTCATCCAGAAGCATATTGGTGAGACCTGTGACCGCGTACAGGGGTGTCCTCAACTCATGTGTTACGGTCGACAAGAAATTTGCTTTTGTTTTCGAAGCAAGTTCCGCCTTTTCTTTGGCCATTACTAACTCATCATGCTTTTTGTGAAGCATGTTGTTTGTCTTTAATCTAATATTATTGTTTTTATATAAGGATAAAGTGAGTAGTGACAAAATAGTGATAAGCGCAATACTTAAGATAGTTGTTATACGCGTCAGATTATTGGACGTGCCTGCTTCTTCAAGCTTGACTTCCATTTGCTTTTTTTCGGCTTCGTGATAATCATTGATAAACTGAATTTTATTTTCAGGAGATAAATTTTCACGCCTTATATCCAGAATTGAATCTGAAAGGTTGACATGTTTCTTTAGAAATTCATTAGCGAGTTGGTAGTTTTTTGTGCTTTCGTAAATTTCACTTAACGTAGAATAGCTATCGTTGATGTTCTCGACAATATTATTTTGCTTTGCAATTTGCAACCCTTCTTGAGTCATGGAAAGTGCAATATCATTATTTCCTAATAAGTTTGATACTTTACCACTGTAGATTAAAGCACTGCTCAATACTTTTTGTTGATTGTGCTTTTTTGCTAAAATGATTGACTTTTCCAATAGTGATTTTGCGGTTGTGTAGTCGTCCATTTGGATGTACACTTTCGCCTCGTTCAAAGTAATGTCGGAGATATTGGCCTCAAGCTCTTCCTCTTCAAATTTTGTCTTTGCGGAATTAAAATAATCCAAAGCGTTTTGATATTCGTTTTTGCTGGCGTGCAAAATTCCTCTAATAGTATAGGTGATGGCGATGTTGGCGCCATCATTGATTTCACGTTGAATTTCTGCTGCTTTTGTTAATGAAATCAGTGCTTTCCCAGGTTGTTCAACCATGTATTGAAGCTTCGCTATTTTGGTATGGATAATCCCTTGACTCTTTTTGTCTTCTATTTTTTGAGCAATAAGTAATGCCTTTTCAAGATTGTCATTTGCACTGTAATAATCGCCACGATTGGTCTCTAGTTCAGAATGGGAAATAAAGTTTTCGATGCGCATTTTTAACACATCGATATCCTCATTCGAAACATCTTGGGCAAATCCTGATGAGGTTACACAAATAAGAAATGCAATTATGTAGTAGTTCATATGGGACATTAATACCACTTTTAATCAACAAATATAATTATTTATTCGATAAAGGTGCTTTTTTATCCGATAAATTGCAAATTAAATCTAAAATTCTACTAGAGTATCCTGTTTCGTTATCATACCAGCCAAGGATTTTTACCATGTTTCCGATGACAGAAGTCATTTGGGAATCAAAAATACAAGAATGAGGGTTGCCTACAATATCAACGGAAACAATCGGGTCTTCAGTATATTCTAAAATACCCTTGAGATTGGTATCTGATGCCTTTTTAAAAGCATCATTAATATCTTTTATAGAAACAGTTTCAACCACGTTAAATGTGATATCTGTGAGCGACCCATTAGCAACAGGCACACGAATACCACATCCACCAATCACATCCGACAGTTCAGGAAAAATTTTAGTCAGTGCTTTAGCGGCACCGGTCGTGGTAGGAACGATAGATTGTCCTGCCGCTCTCGCTCGCCTTAAATCCTTATGCGGTTGATCGTGTAAGCTTTGATCTGTAGTGTAGGAGTGTATTGTTGTGATATAGGCTTGTTTAATTTTACATAAACGATTGATGACATCAATCATTGGCGCGGCGTTATTGGTTGTGCAAGATGCATTTGAAATAATTCGTTCTGAACCATCCAAAATGCTATCGTTAACACCAACCACGACTGTTTTAATATCATCTTCCGTAGAAGGAACCGACAAAATAACTCGATTTGCACCATTGTCAATATGCTTTTGAAGATCTGTCCTTGTTTTGAATTTTCCAGAAGATTCAATTACAAAATCAACATTGTACGGAGTCCAATCTATGTTTTTGGGATGGTTCTGATTGACTAAAGGGATTTTAACCATATCAACAATGATATGATGGTCGTCCGCAGAAATTGTTTTACCAAATACACCGTGAATACTGTCGTATTTCAATAGATGGCTCAAAATCTTTGAATCTGCCAAATCATTGATTGCAACGACTTGCATGTCGTCACGATTTTGAATTAATCGAAAGACACGTCTTCCTATGCGACCAAAACCGTTGATGGCAACTCGAATCATTAATTAATGTGCTTTTGAGCTTTGTAAGAGGAGCGCACCAAAGCACTGCTTTCAACATGTCTAAAACCTAAATCGAGGCCAATTTGTTGATATTCTTCAAATTGTTGAGGTAAAATAAACTGTTTGACTGGTAAATGTTTTTTACTTGGCTGTAAATATTGACCTATAGTTACCACGTCGACATCATTATGTCTTAAATCATGGAGTGTTTCAATCACTTCTTCCCTTGTTTCACCTAATCCAAGCATTATTCCTGACTTGGTACGTCTTTGTCCCTGTGACTTTAGGTATTTCAAAACACTCATGCTTCTGTCATATTTCGCTTGAATTCTTACCTCGCGAGTCAATCTTCTAACGGTTTCAATATTATGGGAAACAACTTCAGGAGCTACATCAATAATTCTATCAATGTGTTGTTCAATACCTTGAAAATCTGGAATTAATGTTTCTAAGGTAATTTCAGGATTCATGCGTCGAACAGCTTTTACGGTTTCAGACCACATAATACTTCCCATATCTTTCAAATCGTCTCTATCAACACTTGTCAAAACTGCATGCTTGATATTCATGATTCTGATAGAACGCGCTACTTTTTCCGGTTCATCCCAATCTACTGTTTCAGGACGTCCAGTTTTCACACCACAAAATCCACAAGAACGCGTACAGATGTTTCCTAATATCATAAAGGTTGCTGTACCTTCTCCCCAGCACTCACCCATATTTGGGCAGCTCCCAGAGGCACAAATGGTATTGAGTTTGTATTTGTCTACCAAGCCTCTTAATTCAGTGTACTTCTTACCGGTAGGAAGTTTAACACGTAACCATTTTGGTTTTGCTTGACGTTCTGGTAAAATATTTGAAGCGGTTTCTGAATCCATTTATGTCTGAAATTTGAAAAGCAAAGATACGAACTAAATTCTTAAAACCATGTTATAAAGTCGTAAGGTACCAAACGCTAAATCCTGTTAAAAACAGAATGCCTAACCAGGAAAGGATATGAAGTTTTAAGGAAGGTTGCCACTGCTTCGGCGTATGATTGCTGCATATCAAGATGTAGTTTGCGATAGCGTAAAAAGGAGCAGTTAAAAAAGAAAGAATCGTGGCTATTTTGATTAATAGTCCCATTTCTGAATTCAGAAAGAAAAATATAAACACAGTACCAGTAGACAATACAATCAGCCAAATCAGATAGCCTTTTTTGAATTCTTTTTTGAATAATAGTTGCACTGTTTTTTCCATGGAACGAGGGGATGCGTCCAATGTTGAAAGCGTGGTACTGAACATGGCCGCAAAAGCCGCAATTCCAATGATTAAGTACGACCAGCTTCCAAGACTCTTTGAATACATTCCTATCAGTTGGTTTGAAAATCCACTTGCAGAATCGCTGAAGGAGTTGCCACTATTAAACATTACCAATGCGCCAAGGGCTATAAAACATAATCCTAGGATGATTGCCGTAAAGAATCCAACATTAAAATCAAAAATTGATCTTTTTACGTCATAGTCTTTCGACTCCTTTTGTTTTTCCAACGCCCAAAGCGACTGCCAAATTGAAATATCCAAAGGTGCGGGCATCCAACCCATAAAAGCGATTAAAAACCCAATTTCCAAACTGTTTTTTGGCAACACTTGCGCCAACGAAAATGAGGATTCAAATTTGGTCATTGCAATTGCGACAGCGATAATGGTACTAATTGAGAGTGTGATGATGATGATTTTCATCAATCTATCAAGAATATGATACTTTCCAAAAGCTAAAATCACAAAGCAAATGGATAAAATGATAAACGTCCAGCTTTCCATAGATATGAAATCACCAAAAATTGTAGATGCTAAACCAGCGGTCACAATTGTTACCGCCAACTGAATAGTAAACATTGTGGCCAAAGATAATATGAAGTAGGAAATGAGCAACGGTTTGCCTAATTTCCTATAGCCATCCAAAAGACTTTCACCTGTTGCCAAAGCATATCGCGGTCCAAATTGAAAAAAGGGATATTTAAAAATGTTGACTAAAAGTAATGCCCAAACCAACCCAAACCCAAAATCAGCTCCAGCACGTGTGGACTGCACCAAATGGGAAACACCTATCGCGGCACCCGCAAATAAAAGACCAGGACCTAGTTGTTTTAGAGAAAGCGCCATTACTTTTTCTTTATAATTTCAGCTAATAATTTTTTTGCCCTCAACAATTTGACTTTCACATTGTTGATTGGCTCGTTGAGTTGGCCCGAAATTTCAAGATAACTTAATTCTTGAAAATACCTTAAGTTGATGACCTCTTGGTAATGAGGTTTCAGTTTTTTGATGTCGCGAAGTAGTTTTGCGAGATTTTGCTCTGTAATTAAATCATCTTCAGGTGATGGCGATTCGTCAATGATATCATAAAACTCATCATCACTATTTTTATTGGTCGTATTTGCAATAGACGATTTTTGCTTTCGCAACAAGTCGATATGGAGGTTTTTGGAAATCGTGATTAGCCATGTTTTGAACTCGTATTCTTCCTTATAACTACCAATTTTATCAAATGCTTTGGAGAACGTTTGAATGGTAATATCTTCGGCGTCATTCTCGTTTTCGGTTCTTTTCAATTGAAAACCATATACATCGTTCCAAAATCGGTCCAACAAATAGTTGAACGCCATTTGGTCATTCTTTTTGGCTCTTTCAATCGCGTCCTTTATTTCCAATGATTGGGTTTTGAAGTCAGATTTTTTATAAAGATAGAGATTTGTGTTATAACTAAAAACAATTCCAGCAATGGAAAGTAAGGAATCAAATCTTTTTCATTCAACTTTTTTGAGGCCAAAGTTAGACTGATATAAATCATAATATATCTCAAAACAATAAGTCCAACTACGATTTGCCAATAAATAAGCGAGCTAATTAAGAGTATGGAAAAAATGAAGAACAGCAATTGGGATGTGTAAAAGAGTGCCAACATAGCTTTGTGTTTGGACTTGTAATGTTTGGCTGTGCTAATATGTCGTCGTTTTTGAGTCAACCAATCGGCATATGTCGATTTAGGAATGGATTCAGTAAAACTTTCTTTGGTCATACAAAGCGAAATGTTAGAGGCTGTGGCCACCTCATTCACAAATAAATCATCATCACCCGATTTTATGCTCATGTGATTAACAAATCCTCGTGCTTCAAAAAACACAGATTTTGTGTAGGCCAAGTTTCTGCCTACAGCCATATAGGGTTGTCCCATTTTTGCATATGAAAAATATTGAACGGCTGTCATCAAAGTTTCAAAACGAATCAATTTATTCAAGAAAGATTTAGGCGTTTTTTTATAAGCTCCATAACCTATAACTATTGATTTGTTGTTTGAGAAATGACTGCTCATTTCGTTTATCCATTGGTTGGATAACGGTCTGCAATCAGCATCTGTGAATAGTAAATGATTATATGTCGAGGCTTTAATTCCTAAAGTCAAGGCATACTTTTTATTTCCCCAGAAGGCTTCAATATTTTTGACGTCCACAATTTTAATGTTATCGTGTTCCGCCTTGAAGCGATGCATCACTTTCAGCGTATTATCCGTAGAGCCATCATTAATAAGGATGATTTCAAATTTTGGATAGTCTTGTTCTAATATTAAAGGAAGCTGTTTTTTTAGGTTTTTGGCTTCATTTTTTGCGCATACGAGCACTGAAATAGGATGAGTAGGATTTTGAATGGACCATTTTTCATTCTTTTTTTTAAATGAAAAATTTCCAAATATAAATATGTAAAAGCTAATTTGAACTAGAATGACTAAAATGAAACTGTAGAACAGGATTTCAAAAATCAGCATGAATACCTATGAATGTTGAGGTTCATTACAAGTTTTATATTCTTCAGGAGTTTTACCGCAAAAACCACAACTTTCACCGTCCTTATTGAGCATAGGATTTTGGCTCGCGCAAGTACCCGCAAATTTTCCATCCTTTTTGGCCCATAATTTAATCGCAATTCCGGCTACTCCAAGACCTAGAAGTATGAGTGTGATTAAAAAAAGTATCATGATAAATTATTTTATGCAAAGATATATTATTTTGTTCTTATAACATAAGAGATACCTAAATGTAATTATCATCGTGAAACTATTAACATGAACAGTTTATATGGCTTTATAAACTTCTGTCTTGATTAAAAGAAGGCTAAACTATTGAATTTAAATTAGTTGTAAAAAAAAAGCCACTTAATTGAGTGGCTTTACTTTAATTTTTGTTATAAAATATCATTTATTTTTTAGAGTAATTTCAGCAACAGAATTTTCTCCAGTAGCCTTGTTTTTAGCATTATTTTTACTTTCAATGCTTATGCTCAATCCTAAAGCATTCTCCATATATGGAATAGCTCTTAAAGTTCTATCATTTGCATCAAGAATACCTAAACTAACCATTCTATCTTGAAATTCGGCCCACATTTCAAACTGTTGTTCCTGGGGCAATTTTGGTAATGAAACCACATCAATCATTGATGTTTTGTCAATTGCATTGATATATGCCACAGTCTTCAGGTCTTTCGCTCGCGAATTACCGCGTAAAACATATTTTTCAGTTTCAGGGTTGTTCAGTTTTTGAAACTGAAGCATGACTTTATCAAGTTTAGAATTATAATGGGCAATGTCGCTTCTCAAATCAAAAATTTCATCAACAACAACTTGATTTTCTTCAATCAAGACCATATTTTTTTGATACAATAAAAACGCCATAACAGCGAAAGCCACAGCTACAAAACTGGCTGCAATACTATACCAAGGTGTGCTGTATTTTTGAGCATTCATATGGATAACTGGCTTTTCTTCAATGTCTTTCAATATAGATGCCAAAACATGCTTTGGCGCCTCAACTGAATTTGATTTTGCAATAATTTCTAAATTATCCTGTAAGCGAATGTATTCGTTTTCAATTTCAGAGTATTCTGAAATGTAGTGTTCGACTTCCATTGATTCTGCAATAGAAGTGTCGCCCAATATGTATTTATCTATAAGGCCAGAATTAATAAATGTTTGTAATTTTGTTTCCATTTCTTCATATATTATGGATTGTAAACTTTTTTGAGCTCCCGCAATCCAATTTTTAATCTAGACTTTATAGTACCCAATGGAATATCCAATTCTTCGCTCGCTTCTTGTTGCGTAAGCCCTTCAAAAAATAGGGCGTTTAGCACAATTTGGTACTTATTGTCCAGTCGTCCAACGTGATCTCTCAAATCTATGACATCCTGATTTAGGTTCTGAGTTGGTAAAATATATACGTTTGATTTGTCAATTTGGACTTCTTTCTCAAAACGATTATTAAAACTTCGTAATTTATCTATTGCTGTATTTCTAGCAATTCGATAAAGCCATGTGAATAATTTTGCTTTGGAAGAATCGTATCTTTTAGAATTTTTCCAAATCTTAATAAAACTCTCTTGAAGAGCGTCTTGAGCTATTTCTTCGTTTCGTGTAATTTTTAAAATAACGCCATATAGACTGTCTGCATAATTTTCATATAGCAAGTTTAGGGCTGCTTTGTCGCCATTTTCAAGGAGTTTTACTATATGTTGCTCTAACGGCGTACTCAATTTTTTATCTTATTTTTGATATTAAACATCTAAACATTACTTCTAAACGTATTTAGTATATCGATAGCGCGTAAAATTAATAAATAATACAGAACAGTATTTTAATTCTAATATTGTTTTTAAAAATGATAGATTGTAATTTCTTCGTTTTGGGAGAAATGATTAATAGCTTTTTCAATATTACATTCTATTTAAATCAAAGAGTTTCAAAATTATTTGAAACTCTTTTTTTTTTAAATAATATTTACTTCTGTTTCGATTTGTATATTAAAGATACGATAAATTGTTTTTTGAATAAGCAGGGCCAATTTAAAAATATCACTTCCTTTAGCATCACCATAATTCACTAAAACTAACGCTTGATGCTTATGTACGCCATAATTTCCTAGCGTCTTTCCTTTAAATCCTGCTTTTTCAATCAACCATCCTGCCGGAACTTTTACCTCTGTTTCAGAAACGAAATAACTTGGAATGTCTGGAAAATTTAGTTTCAAAGCTTCCAACTTTTGATTTGAGATGACAGGGTTTTTAAAAAAGCTTCCACTGTTGCCAATTTTTTTTGGATCAGGGAGTTTGCTTTGACGAATCGCTATAACAGCCTTTGAAATATCCTGTATGGTTGGTTGTTGGATATTCATGTGCTGTAATTCGGAATCAATGGCTCCATATTGAGTATGAAGCAAATGGTCCTTTTTTGTCAATTTAAAAGTAACGCTCGTGATAATATATTGACCTTTTACATCTTGTTTGAAGATGGATTCACGATATCCAAAGTTGCATTCTTCATACTCAAAAGTTTTTTGTTTAAGAGTTTTGACCTCGATAGTATCACAAGAAACAAAAACATCTTTCAATTCTACGCCATAGGCACCAATATTCTGTATCGGAGCACTGCCAACATTACCAGGAATGAGCGATAGATTTTCCAAGCCACCATAATTATGGTTTAAGCACCAAACTATAAATTCATGCCAATTCTCACCAGAACAGGCTTTAATATGAATGAAATTATCAGTTTCTTCAACCGGTTTAATGCCTTTAAGGTCAACGTGCACAACCAAGGCGTCAATATCTTTGGTCAATAGCATATTACTACCTCCACTTAGAATAAACTTTTCTGGATACTCTTTTAGCGACAAAACAGCCTTCAATTCTTCAATGGAATGTATAGAAATAAAATATTGGGCTTTTACATCAATGCCAAAGGTGTTGAAGGTTTTTAGGGATGTATTATGTTGGATTTGCATTTAATCTTTATAAGCTTTTAACGCTTCACCTAAAATATGGACTGCTTTTTTCAAACTGTTTTCGTTTAGTACGTACGCAATTCGTATTTGGTTAAGTCCAACATCAGGGGTAGAGTAGAAGCCGGCCGCGGGAGCAACCATAACTGTTTCTCCGTTGACGTCAAAATCCTCTAAAAGCCATTGGGCAAATCGGTCTGCATTTTTTATAGGCAGTTCTGCAATGCAATAAAAAGCGCCATTCGGCTTTGCGACCTTTATTCCATCGATTTTCTCTAATTCGGTGATTAAGGTATTTCGTCGCTTTACATATTCGACAATTACTTCATCAAAATAAGTTTGAGGCGTTTCAAGAGCAGCTTCACTTGCAATTTGAGCTAAAGTTGGTGGGCTCAATCTTGCTTGTGCAAATTTCAATGCTGTTTTAATGACTTCTTTATTTTTTGAAACTAAATAACCAATACGTGCACCGCACATGCTGTAACGTTTTGATACGGAATCAATCATGATGGCGTGGTCTTCTAAACCTTCTTCCTGCATGATGGAATAAAATTCAATACCATCATAAACAAATTCTCGATAGACTTCATCAGCAATTAAGAAAAGATCATGTTTTTTAACAATCGAAGCCAATTTTTTAATCTCTTCTTTTGAATATAAGTAACCGGTCGGATTACCTGGATTGCAGATAAGAATAGCTTTAGTTTTTGAAGTTATCAGTTTTTCAAATTCTTCAATAGGAGGCAATGCAAAATTATCTTCAATTTTTGAAATTACAGGAACTACTTTGACATTGGAAGCGGTGGAAAAACCATTATAATTGGCATAGAAGGGTTCCGGAATAATAATTTCATCGTCAGTGTCCATTATGCTTCCAAATGCAAAAAGCAATGCCTCACTTCCTCCAGTGGTAACAATAATGTCGCTATGTGACACATGTATATGATTCTTTTTGTAATACTCGGCTATCTTCCTTCTATATTCTTCCGAACCCTCGGAGCGTGTATACGCAAGAATGTCCAAAGAATGGATCCTCACAGCATCCATGGCAACTTCTGGAGTTTTTATATCTGGTTGTCCAATGTTCAAATGATAGACGGTTTTGCCTTGTTTGTATGCTTTTTCAGCATAAGGAACTAATTTCCTTATGGGAGATTCAGGCATCGATTGCCCTTTTTTAGAAATGTTTGGCATTGACTTAAAAATTTAGAAAGCAAAGTACCGAAAATTATCTTAAAGTTTTTTTAAAATTCATTCTTAAAAAAACAATTTGGGGCAAAGTGTCGTAAATTGTTAGGGCTATCTAACGTATCATCCATGCTAAAGAGAATTACTTTCACGCTATTCTTGCTTTTCTTTGCGATTCATTCTTTCGCACAAGGAAGTTTTAATCTGATGAATACTGATAGGGATAAATTAAAATTCGAGTTAATCAATAATCTTATTGTAATACCAGTTGAGGTGAACGGAGTTAAACTCTCCTTTTTACTGGATTCTGGGGTAAGTAAGCCTATTATATTTAATATTGTCAACCTGTCCGATTCATTGCAGATCAATAATGTGGAGAGAGTTTATTTGAGAGGTTTAGGAAGCGAAGGGTCTATTGAAGCTCTTCGGTCGAAGCAGAATATCGTTCGAATAGGGAAAGCTATAAATGTCAACCTAGAGGTTTATGTGGTTTTTGATGAAGGTATCAACTTTGCACCAAGATTAGGTGTTCCTATACATGGTATCATCGGCTATGATATTTTTAGGGATTTTATAGTTGAAATTAATTATTCCTCAAAATTGATAAAATTTTATAATCCACTAAATTATAGCTATAAGAAGTGCAGAAAATGTAGAACTTTTGACTTGACCTTAAGTCAAAATAAGCCTTATATAGATGGAATGGTCGGAATAGATTCCAATTACATTCCTGTGAAGTTATTGATAGACACTGGAGGGAGTGATGCCCTCTGGTTGTTTGAAAACAAAAAAAAGAATATCATGCCACTAGATGGTCAGTATTTTGAAGATTATCTAGGCAAAGGATTGAGTGGTAGTGTCTATGGTAAACGGTCAAAAATAGAATCTTTTTCACTTCAGGATTTTAAATTTAGTAATGTCAACGTCGCATTCCCGGATTCATCATCAATAAGCATTGCAAGAAATTTTAAAGATAGAAGTGGTAGTATATCGGGAGAATTGCTCAAACGTTTCAATATTATTTTTGACTATGGCAATGGGAAAATAACACTTAAAAAAAACAGTCACTTCAAAATGCCATTTAATTATAACAAAAGTGGTATTGTATTAGAGCAAAATGGTATTCGCATGGTAAGAGAAAACTATGACCCTTATTTTTACAATAAAGAATCCAATACTGGGGGTAATGATAAAATCGTCATTCAATCATCTTACCGTTATTCTTTTAAGCCCGCATTCACTATAGTCGAATTAAGAAAGGACTCACCTGCTGAAAAAGCCGGGTTATTGCTAGGAGATATTATTTTATCTGTTAACAATAAGAATACGGCAAATCTTAAAATGCAAGATATAAATAATTTATTTTCTGCAGAAGATGGAAAATTAATACGCCTTAGTATCGATAGAAAGGGATTTCTTTTAAATTATGAATTCAGGCTCGAGAAACCGTTTTAAATAAAAATGCCTTTTACAAAATTTCATAAAAGGCATTTTAACATATATTCTAGAACGTACTATTGCTCCATTACACTTTTGTCTTTCTTTTCCAACAGGCTTGTTTGCGCTGGGTCAATTACTTCACCTTTAATTTTTAAGGCTACTGTAGGTGTATCAGCATTTGAGGTTACTGTAATCGTTTTTCTAATAGGATTAACTCTGTTCGTGTCATACTTTACAGAAATCTCTCCAGTTTGACCTGGCATGATAGGAGCATCT
>JBBSLN010000022.1:0-13905 GCA_038255205.1 Flavobacteriales bacterium | reverse complement strand
CAGTTGGGATTTGGCCGTGCATTTTCTGAAGTCAATATTTCTACTTGGTCACCACTTTGTAATTCGTGGCTCAATGGCACTAACTTTCCGTTTACTTTGGCGCCACGTGTTTTCATCCCAATTTCGGTGTGGATACTAAAGGCAAAATCGAGGGGTGTTGCGCCTTTTGGTAGAGATTTTAGATCGCCTTTAGGTGAAAATACATAGATTTCTTTTGAATAAAGGTTGAGTTTAAATTGTTCTACGAAATCCACAGCATTGGTTTCATTGCTTTCCAGGGCCTCTTGTAATTTATCAATCCAAGTATCGAGTGCATCTTCGGCGTTGCCTTCCTTATATTTATAATGTGCAGCATAACCTTTTTCGGCAATCTCGTTCATGCGTTCACTGCGTATTTGCACTTCAACCCAGCGTCCTTTTGGGCCCATAACGGTAATGTGCAAGGCTTCATAACCTGTTGATTTTGGCGAAGAAATCCAATCCCGGAGGCGGATAGGGTTCGGTATGAAATGATCGGTTACAATGGAATAGATTTTCCATGCGAAAAATTTTTCATTTGCCAAATCAGAATTATAGATGATTCGAACTGCAAACTTATCATAGACTTCATCAAACGAAACGCCTTGTTTCATCATTTTTCGTCGGATGGAATAAATAGATTTTGGTCGACCTTTGATGGTGTAATTCAAACTTTCGTTATCCAGCGAATCAACGATTACCTTTGAAAAATCACGGATGTAAGTATCCTGTTCTTCCTTACTCTCCTTTATTTTATTATGGATATCATGATAAACGTCAGGTTCGGTATATTTCAAGCCTAAATCTTCAAGTTCGGTTTTAATGTTGTAAAGACCGATTCTGTGAGCCAATGGAGCATAAATGTAGAGAGTTTCTGAGGCAATTTTAACCTGTTTATCAGCTCGCATGCTATCCATTGTTTGCATGTTATGAAGGCGATCAGCAATCTTGATGATGATAACACGGACGTCATCATTGAGTGTCAACAACATTTTACGGAAATTCTCTGCCTGTGTTGAGACGTCTGTTTCTTTGCTTAATGTAGAAATCTTGGTGAGTCCATCTACAATTTTGGAAACTTTTTTACCGAATAATCGTTCTATATCTTCTAAAGCGTAATCAGGACAGTCTTCAACCACATCGTGAAGCAGTGCAGCTGCAATACAGGTAGCATCCAGTCCTATCTCTGATGCTACAATTGTCGCTACAGAAATGGGATGGAATATATACGCTTCACCAGATTTACGGCGTTGATCCTTATGTGCATCAACAGCGACATCAAAAGCACTTCGTATTAATTTTTTATCATCTATTGTAAGGGTTTGATAACTTACTTTAAGTAGCTTCTTGTACGCCTTGGCAATTTCTGCATTTTCTTTTTCTAGCTCTACCTCTGTCATAAACTAAAAGTAAGATAAAGAATATTAATTGGCAATAGTTTTTATGTGGAAATTTTTGAATTTTTGGAAATGTAAGTTCACTGGTTTAAATCAATAATGCAATATGATAGAACACAGGAAAATAAATTGCATGAAATTCAACTTTTGACCTTAAATGTATAAGTTGAAATAAAATCAGGACCGATAAGAAGGTGCACATCGTAAAAACCTGTTGAGGTGAATTCATATTCTATAGTCAATAACTGATTTTTAATGAGTATAGTTTCAGGATGGATTTTTTTGCTATTGCTACCATTATCAATCAATAGACTGATATCTTCGACTTTAGCAGGTTTAAGAAGTTGAAATTTGAAAATTACTTTTTCATTTTTTTGTATCGTATTGTGCATTTTTTTCGGCTCATTGTAAATGCTCATATTAGTGTAAGCTTTATTGTAAGTGATGGGAGCTTCTAAAAAATTTACAAATGTATATTCACTACTATCCAATAGCAGCCATGTGGAGTCTACTGGATAATGATTGGTTGCAAAGAGTTTGGGATGTGTTAGGAAAAAACCATCATTGTACTGAAATTCAAACAAATTTGTCGTTGGATTTGGAATGCCGCTAGCCCAAGTTGGGTCACATAGATACCATTTGCCATTTAATTCAACAGCGTTCCAAGAGTGATTGGGAACATCCAGAGTTTCAACATCAATTGTACTTGTTCGAGCGTAACCATGAAGAATTTCACATTTGATATCAGCTAAATCCGAAAGCTCTTTGAGGATATAAGCATAACCTGTACAAATGGTTTTTTGATGTTTCAAAAGTCGGTTAAAGGATTTTTTTCTGAAATAATCGTTCCAATCCTTAAGTTTCAGGCTATCGTTTTTGAATCGTTGCCGCTTGCGCATATTTTTGGTATACAGTCCATAATCATTGGCTATATTTCCACAGACCCACATATATATGGCTCTAAAACGTTCAACATCAGTAGTTAAGTTTGAAGTAAGTTGATGTGATAATTCGGGCAGGTTTTGAAGTCCTAAATTTTTGTATTCCAAAGCAATACTATCGGCCTTGCGAAAATCAATTCCGTCAAAATCGGATATTTGTGCATTGGATTGGAATACAAATATGAAAAGACATAAATACAGTATTCTTTTCATTAGAATAAATCTCTGATTTATAAATTGTTAGTTGGATCTTTTAGATTTGTAAGGTTTATCAGTATTCAATGCACCTACGAATTCAACCAATTCTTCCGTTAGCGTCAGACTTAAAAAAGTTGTGTTTTCTTTTATTTGAGCTTGTTGTGTTTCATAACCCAAGAAACTTATCAATAAAACATCTCCTGTTATTAGTGGTGTCGGGAAGGTGAATTCGCCTTTACTGTCTGTGGTCGTTCCTGTTTTAGTGCCTTTCAAAATAACACTCGCACTCTCTAATGGTCCATTAGTATCACTGATTATACCTTTGATGATTCTTCCATTTTGTGAAATTTCTGCGGTATTACCTTTTTGTGATTGAGCCTGTGCTGGCGTAATAATTAGGCAAGCAACAATTAGGGTTATTAAAAAACCTAATGAGTTCGGTATTTTTTTTCCTGTCATTTTTAATTGTGTTTTCATGATTATATATGTTTGATTTTAACCAAATCTATTGTAAATAATATCATTGGGAAAGTTACATTGGGTAAACCGTCCTTTTGGATTAGTGAAGATACCTTATTTTGAACTAAATAGCAATTCAATTATGTTAAGACTACATTACTTTTATAAACTGGGCCTGCTTAAAAAAAAAGATTTTTAATCCCTTGAGTATTTTTCATATCGAAAAGTTTGCTTTTGAATAATAATTGATAAAAAGTTAAGAAAAACTTTTTCAAAATACATGTTTCCAGCTGTTCAAACGAGATACAAAAATCCTATATTATCGTCTAAATTTATAATATTCGGCGAGTGGATGTTTGTTGTCATTCATCATATCCGCAATCACATTCATGCCAATGACTGAAAAAGTGATGCCGTTTCCTCCGAAACCCAATACGAAATAACAACTCGGAAAATTGGGATGTTCACCGATATAAGGCAGTCCATCCTTCGTTTCTCCGAAGGTGCCCGCCCACATAAAATCAGTCCTGAATTGATAATTGGGTAGGAGCCTATGAAGTGTCTTCTGAAGTTTTATGTTTTTTTCTTGGAGTAAGGCATCGCGTTTGTCATCGTCTACAAAATCTTCATCCTCGCCACCGATCAAGACTCTGTTATCATCAGTAGTTCTCATATAAATATAAGGTTCGGCGGTATTCCAAAAAAGGGTGTCGTCAAGATGTGATTGGTCATCTTCATTGCGTTCACCCACAATCGCATAGGTGGAAAGCAACTTTACAAAGTCGTCTTTGATTAGTTCAGTGCTTTCATAACCGTTACAGTAAATGACTTTTTTTGCTTTTATCGTGTTCCCGAATTCGGTGGTTATTGTCACACCATTTTTTTTGTAATCACTGGATTTGACATCGGTCTTATCAAAGATTTGTAAACCTCTACTGTGGTTGTAAGCCATCAAGTCATGTGTAAATTTAAATGCATCAATACTTCCACCTTGTTCGGAAAGGATGCCACCATTACTTTCTTTAATTTGGTATCGTTTCTCGATGTCTTCTGCGGATAACCATTGGACGGACAGACCACATTTTTTTCTGGCTTCAAATTCTTTCTTTAGATTGGGTATATCTTTCTTAAAAGCCGCGAAATAAAGTGATTCTTTTTTCTCGAAACCGCAGTCCGATTTTATCTTTTTTATGATGGATTGCAGTTCATCAATTGAATCATGACAGGCCCAATAATTTACTTCGGCTGCATTTTGACCAATCATTTCCGATAATTCAAACAATGGCACATCGATTTCATATTGTAGCATCGAGGTTGTCGCAGAGGTGCTTCCGTTCGCGACTTCCCTTCTGTCTATCAAGACTGTGCTATAACCTTCTTCCACACATTTATGTGCCATCAAACTTCCGGTAATGCCTCCACCGACAATAAGAATATCTGTCGTTATGTCTTCGCGTAAAGAAGGGTAGGATTCCAACAATCCATTTTTTACCAGCCAAAAAGGTTCACTCGAAGTAAGATCCATAGATTTTATGAAAAGGTTGTTAAGAGGTTTATTTTGTTTTGAGTTTTTCGATTTGCTTTTGTGCCTTCTGAAGCTGTTCTTTTGTTGCAGGCTCTGGCGTTTGCTCTTTTGCGCCTTTTGGTTCGTAAGATAATTCTACGTAATAAGGGAAATGATCAGAATCTATGGATTGACAACTTTTCATCGATAATAGGCGAAATTCGGATGATACAAACACATGATCCAATGGCCATCGCAACAAATACTTTTTAGAATTAAAAGTGTTATAAAAACCACGTCCTACTCTAATATCCAATAATTCACTTGTATTCTGAAATAATTGAGTCGTCGATGACCAGGGAATATCATTAAAGTCACCTATCACGATGACAGGTAATTTCGATTCCCTTGCCAAGGTGGACGTCATCATCAATTCAGCATCTCTGTCAGTAGACAACGGATTTTCCTGAGGCACGGGCGGTGTGGGATGGACAGCATATAGTTGTAAAATTTCGCCAGATGGCAAACGTATTTTGCTATGAATTGACGGGATGGTATCAGTGACCATAAATTTTAATTCAGGGTCAATCAGTTCAAATTTGGAATACATTAAAATGCCATAGGTATTTTCAAGAGGTAGTTCAACTTTGTATTTATATTTAGAAGACAGGTTCTCCACAATGACATTCTTCCAACGCTGATTGGCTTCAGTAAAAACCATGATGTCGGCGTCCAATTCCTTTATGACTGCAATAAGACGTTCGTTATTCTCATTCTTTTGTAGCACATTTGAAGTGAGCAGTTTTATTTTAGCTTGTTGATTGGCTTTTGTGGCATCCATCACTTCTTTTTTGAAAATTGGAGTGTAGGGAGCAATCTTGGAAAATTGATAAAAAAAGCATAAGACGAGTACGATGATAAACAGAAAATCCTTTTTATTCCAGAAGTCAAATTTGATATAGAACGTAAGAATCGCAAGAAATGTGAGTGTCGTCAATTGTATATGTGGAAAATCGAACATTCGTATCCACCAATAATCCGCCGGGATTAATGGTATTAAAGTAAGAATGATTGCGATGATTCCAAAGCCAAATAAAAATTTCTTCAACGTCATAAATGATGTAATTTTCGGCTAAAGTAAATAAAATAAGTCACGAAATTTCCCGTGGTTATTAATTATCGCAATAGCGTTAAAGCTTTTTTGTTTTGAAATAATGGGTTAAGACGGAAAAAATGAACTTGCACAAAAACTCTACAATATGAAATCAAAATATCAAAAATGTATCGAAGCCTGTCAACAATGTTTAATTGATTGCCAAATCTGTTTGGTCAATATGGCTGGGCAAAAAAGCATGAATGACTGCCCTGTTTGTTGTGTAGAATGTATTGATGCCTGTCTGGCAAGCATCAAATTTATGGCAGCTGATAGCAAATATGCTAGTGAGTACTGCAAGTTATGTGCGGATATTTGCGATTGGTGCGCTGAACAATGTGGTGAACACGACCATGAGCATTGTAAAAAATGTGCTGAATCTTGCATGCAATGTGCAGAGGAATGTCGTAAAATGGCAGCCTAACTATTATTTGTCTACATATTTTCAAAATACTAATTTTACCGAATGGCAATACTTGGAAACATCATCAAAGGTTTTATTGATATTAAAGATTCATTTTCTTCGGAAGTTAATCCCGTTTTAGGACAACAAGTCGTTCTTAAAAATTTGCTCACCGAAGCAAGAGATACTGAATTTGGTAAACACTACAATTTTGAGTCCATATTGGAATCTGAAGATATTGCGAAAGCATTCTCTGAGGCAGTTCCCTATTTTGACTATAACAAAATAAATGGAGAATGGTGGTATCGTTTTCAGGAAGGTGCAGAAAATGTCACTTGGCCTGGACATCCAAAGTATTTTGCTTTGAGTTCTGGCACAACAGGGAAGGAGAGTAAACGTATTCCTGTGACTGATGAAATGATTGAAGCCATCAAGCAAGCGGGAATCAATCAAGTCTTTTCGTTGACTCATTTTGACTTTGAGGCTGATTTTTTCGAAAAAGAAATCATGATGCTGGGCAGTTCAACAGATTTACAAGAGAATAACAATCATCTAGAAGGAGAGATTAGCGGCATAACAGCGAGCAAAATCCCTTTTTGGTTTCGCAGTTATTATAAACCTGGCGAAGACATTGCTAAGATTGACGATTGGGACGAACGTGTGCAACGAATTGCAGAAAACGCCAGAAATTGGGATATTGGTGCCATCAGTGGTATACCATCTTGGATTGAGTTGATGTTAGAAAAAGTAATAGCCCATCACAACCTGAACAATATTCATGAGATTTGGCCAAACCTTCAAGTTTATACTTCAGGAGGTATCGCATTCGGACCTTATGAAAAAAGTTTCAAAGCACTTTTAGGTCGTCCAGTTACAGTTATTGATACGTATTTGGCGTCCGAAGGTTTCATTGCCTTTCAAGCTCGACCGGAAACGAATTCGATGCAATTAGTGATCGATAATGGTATCTATTTTGAATTCGTACCGTTTAAACCAGAATATATTGAGGAAGATGGCTCATTGATAAAAGAGGCGCCATCTTTAACATTAAAAGATGTGCAGCTTAATCAGGATTATGTTTTGATTATCAGTACCGTAAGTGGTGCTTGGCGTTACGAAATAGGAGACACTATAGAATTCACAGATATCGAACGTGCCGAAATCAAGATCACGGGTCGCACCAAATTTTTCCTAAATACTGTTGGTTCACAATTGTCTGTCAATAAAATGGATGACGCCATGAAGCAATTGGAGGAAGAATTTTCGACTAAAATTCCTGAATACACGATCTGCGCAAAGCGTTGTGAAGATGACGAATTTTACCATTGCTGGTATATCGGCAATGAAGATCAATTGAATCCTGAAGCCATCAGCGAATCTTTAGACGGATTTTTAAAAGAGGCCAACAAAAACTATAAGGTTGCTAGAAGCAAAGCTTTAAAAGGTGTGCGCGTTAAACTGATTCCGCCTGCCGTGTTTTATGAATGGAATGCTACAAACAAAAAAAAGGGTGGACAGGTAAAAATGGAACGTGTAATGAACGAAGAAAAATTCCAGAAATGGGAAGATTTCGTCAGTTCACAATCGTAGCTTCTTCAGGAACGACGCCATCACGTTCATTGACGATGTCCATGATTTCTTCCGGTGAGAGATAATATTTCTGGATTCGCAATTTATAACTTGGGGTAATGCTAGCATGGTTCAATATAAAATCCTTTGTTTTTAGAATATAGGTTTCCATACCATGGGCGACAGCATATGTGTCTGCTGCACGTTCGGCTTCTACAATATGATGGTCTGAAAACAGATATTTCAATCCAAACCAAATCAGATTTATTTTACCTCGATTTTGATAATCCATAATATGTCCCAACTCATGACCGATCCAACCTACTAAAATATCCGACGGAATGTCCTTGGTTGAAAATTCCTTATCCGAAATCTTGAATTTCTCACTGATTAAAATGACATACTCCCGATTCTTTTTGGTCTTGAAAAAACTTGTGAACCTTGGTCGAGCCTGCATCGTTGATTTTTTGATGTTTTTCTTGAAACGTATTTCGATGGCGGCGTCCTCCAAGTCGGGATAGAAATCCAATGCGGTCTTTACTTCGTTTTCGATGGAATCTGGAATTGTTTTTTGGGCGTAATTCGTCATTGTGGACATAAATAGGACTAAAAATAGAAATGGCTTCATAGCTTTGGCAGTATAATGAAAATAATTCAGATAGTCGAAAGTTTTGTTAAAAATTAACATCCATGAAAGTATAAATCTTTCGGGTCAAATAAATAATTTTTACAGTCAAGCTTTGCGATAATTTGACCTTATTTTAGGGCAAACGAAATTATTAAAAACATAAACATGAAAACTTTAGAAGATTTATTCAAACACGAACTTAAAGATTTATATTCAGCTGAAAAGCAATTGACTGAAGCATTACCGAATATGGTAAAGGCAGCGACAGATAAAAAATTGCAAAAAGCGTTTTCTGACCATCTGGAAGAAACCAAAGAGCATTTAAAACGTGTTGAGTCCATTTGCGAAAAGATGGAGATAAAACCAACTGGACATAAATGTTCGGCAATGGAAGGTCTTATCAAAGAATGTGATGGTATGATTAAAGAAGATGGCAATAAAAATGTGAAAGATGCTGGCTTGATTGCCTGCGCGCAACGTGTCGAGCATTATGAAATTTCTGGATACGGAACAGCAGTTCGTTATGCCAAGGAATTAGGGCATGATGATATTGCAAAAGAATTACAAAAAACACTTGACCAAGAGTACAAAGCCGATCAACATTTGAATGATATGGCGGAAGATAGGCTGAATAGAAAAGCAATAGCATAAATAAATTAAACTCAACAGTAATCAGAAATCGGCACAATAATTGTGTCGATTTTCGTGTTTAATCATTAATTGAATTGTCACAAATTCTTCTCATAAAACCACCTACAAATGTCCTTTGAACGCGCACAAGAAAAACTGAAAATACTGGCAGATGCAGCAAAATATGATGTGTCCTGTGCATCAAGTGGAAGCAAACGCAGCAATACAAGTAAAGGTCTTGGCGATGCCACTGGTATGGGCATTTGCCATTCGTACACCGAGGATGGACGCTGTGTCTCTTTGTTGAAAATACTGTTAACTAACCATTGCATTTTCGATTGTGCTTATTGCGTGACTCGAAAGAGCAACGACATCAAACGTGCCGCTTTTCAGGTACAGGAAGTCGTCGATTTGACCATCAATTTCTACCGTCGTAATTATATAGAAGGATTGTTTTTAAGTTCAGGAATTTTCAAAAGTGCAGACTATACGATGGAGCGTTTGGTCGCTGTGGCGAAAAAATTGAGATTGGAAGAAAATTTCAATGGTTATATCCATTTAAAATCCATCCCAGGAGCTTCAGATGAATTGATGAAAGAAGCAGGATTATATGCTGATAGATTGAGTGTCAATATCGAAATCCCAACAGAGGCAGGATTGAAATTACTGGCACCAGACAAGAAGCGAGAAGATTTCATTAAACCAATGGAAAAGGTCAAAAACGAAATTATCCAATATAAATCTGAAAGTAAAATCATCAAGAGCACTCCAAAATTTGCGCCTGCAGGTCAAAGCACGCAAATGATTATTGGCGCGAGTGGTGAAAGTGATCAACAGATTATGTGGACGTCCAATTATTTCTACAAGAATTTCAATTTGAAGCGAGTATATTATTCGGGATATATTCCGATCAGTTATGATTCTCGTTTGCCACAAATAGGAACTGACGTGCCAATGTTGCGTGAAAACCGGTTGTATCAGACCGATTGGCTGATGCGTTTTTACGGGTTTGAAGTCCATGAGATTTTGAATAATGAACATCAGAATCTCGATTTGGAAGTGGATCCTAAATTAGGTTGGGCTTTGCGAAATTTGGAACAATATCCAGTCGACGTGAATAAAGCAGATAAAATGATGCTCGCTCGTGTGCCAGGTATGGGAATGAAATCGGTTTATAAAATCATTGAAGCGAGGCGTTTTCGAGATCTCAATTGGGAACATCTGAAACGAATGGGTGTCGCCATGAACCGTGCGAAATATTTTCTTATTTGTGATTCACGGGATTTTGAACGTCGTGATTTGACAGGGTCACAATTGAAATCCTTGATCCTTCAAAACTCCACGAGCAAATATCAAAAAATCTTAAGTCCACAATTGAATTTATTTGGATAGATGTTGATTTCTCAAGAACATACTTTAGTTTACGACGGCACTTTTGATGGGTTCTTTACCTGCGTATTCCATGTCTATGATCTGAAATTGAAGCACGTCAATATCCAACGAAAGGATGAGGTTCAAGAATCGTTATTCGGAAGTAGCGAAGAAGTTTTGACCGATTCAGAAAAAGCAGACCGCGTTTGGAAGGGTGTCAAACGGAAGACATCTTCAACTGGAAGTTTAAGAATCTATTATGCCTTTTTAAGTGAACAAAAAGGGGTTGAGAATTTGTTGCTTCGCTACGTTCAATATGCTCTTAAAAGCAATTTGCCCATCGACACCGATTTTGGTAATGAGGACATTTTAAAAGTTTCGCAAATTGCAAAAAGCGTAGGTAGAGAAAAACATCGTATGGAAGCATTTGTACGTTTCAAATTGACCAAAGACAACCTATATTTCGCCAATATCGAACCTGATTTCGATGTTTTGCCGCTCATTTTAAAACATTTTAAACGTCGCTATGCCGACCAAAAATGGATGATCTACGACCTCAAACGCAATTACGGATTGTATTATGATTTGGAAAAAGTGGATATCGTCAATATGATGTTGCCAAACGATTTTGATGCTACAAAAACATCCAAAGATTTTTTTGCGGATGAAGAATTGGAGTTCCAGATACTATGGCAAGATTATTTTGAAAGTACCAATATTCCGTCGCGAAAGAATATGAAGTTGCATGTGCGACATGTACCGAAACGATATTGGAAGTATTTGAGTGAGAAGTTGAGGTGATAAGTTTGGTGTTTTTTGGATGGATTGTTTAACAGTTGGTGTATGAATGAAGCTTGCAAAAAGACGCTAACTTTTCGGATTAGCACAGAGCCGAAAATTTTAATTTCTATGTTTACTTTTTTTTATAATATAGCCAAATTTAAATTTGGCGAGCTTGGCAAACAATCATGAACCTCGCAAAAAGCCTTTGCTAATTATGTTTTACTCACGTGCTCTGTTGTACTTTCCTATTTTTTATTCAGTTTTTAATTCTATTGACAATCCCAGAGCATTGGCAATTAAGGCGAAATTCGACAAACGAATATCTTCTCCGTTTTCAATCCGAGAGATATAAGGCCGTTTTTTGCCAACTTTTTTGGCCAGATTTTCTTGGCTCATATGTAATTCCTTTCTACGATTTTTAATGATTTCGCCGAAATAATAGGAAAGAGCATCTTCTCGGAATTTCTCACGTTCTTTAGTTCCTTCTTTTCCGTACCGTTCGGAAATCAGTTCCTTTGCATTTATTGATTTTCCCATTACTTTTCTTTTGGGTATTCTTTTGAGATTTTTTCGGCTTGCTTGACCGCTTTTTTGTAATCTTTTGTTGATTTTTTCTGAAATCCACAAAGACAAACAACTTTGGTGCATTCAGCAAAATTAAGATGGTCTATCGAAAAAATCACAATTCGATATTCATTACCTGCTTTAATGCGCAATTCATAAAATTGGGTTGATTGCAGTTTTTTCAAAAAGTTTGAGTTCACAACTTTTACCTCTCCAATAACTTCAATAAGTTGGAAGAATTTTAGAGAAACCCTATCGTCTTGATTGTCTATAAAGTCAAGACATTCTTCTGTAATATCGATGTCTCTCATATTACAATTGTAACGATTTAGTTACAATTTTGTTTCAATCGGATTGATTTTTTTGAAGACGGAATTTTATTTAATTTTATGTACAACTAGATTGACATGAAATCGTTTTAATGTTGGACATCATGAGATAAACGAATTACTACTATTTTTCTATGAAGTCAAGTTTTAAAAAGTCGAAACATTTATTTCCACAACATAAAGGTTTTTACAAAAAGTTGGATTTTTCTAAATCATAAAAAAATCTGACTAGTTAAACCAATCAGATTTTATGACATTTTTATTGTTCTAATAAACTATTTGCTCATATCAATCACATAACGAAAACGTACATCTTCATTTTTAATATTATCAAAAGCTTTATTCACTTCGTTAATACCAATCATTTCTACTTCTGGCTCAATTTTATGCTTTGCACAAAAATCCAAAATCTCTTGGGTTTCCGATATGCTACCTATGATAGACCCACCAAGTGTGCGGTTAAACATAGCGACATTCATATTGTTTGTTGGCTTCGTATAGGCTCCTAGAAGGCCTACCGTAATCAAACTACCGCGATAAGTGAGTAGATTAATATAATCGTTTATATCAAATGCCGTTGGAATGGTAATTAAAATATAATCGTAACGCAAGGCGTTTTTCTCCATCGCATCTTTATCTGTCGATACCAAAACATCATCAGCACCCAGTGCCTTGGCGTCTTTCTTTTTTGATTCGTGACTTGTGATGGCGGTAACGTTCGCACCCATAGCTTTTGCTATTTGGACGCCCATATGGCCAAGTCCGCCGATACCAACTATTGCGACATTATCACCTTTTTTTACACCCCAATGTTTCATCGGCCCATAAGTAGTAACTCCAGCACAAAGTATAGGAGCAGCTGAAGACAACTCAAGTTTTTCGGGAATGGTTAACACAAATGCTTCATTAGAAACGATATGAGATGAAAAACCACCAAACGTATTATAATCAGATTCAGGGTCTCTAAAATAACCATTGTAGGTCATCGTTGGTCCATGTTCGCCAGCACAAAATTGTTCATTCCCATTTTCGCAAGGATTACAAGTTTGACAGCTATCAATCATACAACCAACACCTACTATTTGACCCTTTTTAAATTTGGAAACGGCACTGCCCAATTCAACTATTTTACCAATAACTTCATGACCAGGAACGCAAGGATAGCGCGTATTGTCCCAGTCGTTATTTGCTTGGTGGATATCACTATGGCAAACCCCACAATAAAGCACCTCAATAAGTACTTCGTCGGCTTTAGGATTTTTGCGCTCAACATCCATTTCCTTTAAATGGCTTGATTTACTTCTTGCTCCAAATCCTTTAACTTTAAATCCAGTCTTATTTTTATCTATTGTTTTGTCCAAAATTTTTGTTTCTACTTCCATATTTTTTTTGAGTATTTATATTAAATTTTATGCATTTAATTTTATAAAAGAAAAATAATCTATTCCCAAGCCACTCTTTAACTCAATAGGTTTTAATACTGACACGTATAAATGAAAATTTATCATAGTTAACAATGGTTTACTAAATAAATTTCCAAGATTTATTTTATTAAGTTTGGTTTTAAAACCGTGATGCTTTTATTGTCGTAAGTAAATTGTGAGAAAGTCAACAATTATAATAGTTCTGTTTCTAGTTCCAATAGTCCTGTTTTCCCAAAAAATAGATCATTTGGCATCATTTCGAGATATTCAAAGTGTTAGCTATTTCCGCTTCAATTATGATAACGATTACTTCGCAGCCACCGACGAAAACTATACACAAGGTTATAATTTTGAATTGGTTTTACCTGTGTTTGAAAAAAATCCTCTTAACCGTCTATTTATTATTCCAAAGGAAACCAAATCCAAATATGGACTTGCCATTGAGCACATAGGTTATACGCCCAATCATTACGAACGGCCCGAAATTCAAGTGGGAGACAGACCGTTTGCGGCAGCCATCATGCTAAAGAGTTT
>JBBSLN010000021.1:0-13940 GCA_038255205.1 Flavobacteriales bacterium | reverse complement strand
AATAAGGCAGACATGATTAAGAAAACTGCTGATTTAGTCAATGATAAAAAAATAGAAGGTATCTCCATGATTCGTGATGAATCGGATAGAAATGGAATGCGTATCGTTTATATATTAAAACGAGATGCTATTCCTAATATCGTTTTAAATACATTATACAAATATACGGCGTTGCAATCTTCTTTTAGCGTGAATAATATTGCTTTGGTCAATGGACGACCACAATTGCTGAACCTAAAAGAAATGATTCATCATTTTGTGGAACACAGACATGAAGTTGTGGTGCGCAGAACAACGTATGAATTGCGTAAGGCTGAAGAGCGTGCCCATATATTAGAAGGATTAATCATAGCCTCTGATAATATAGATGAAGTGATTGCATTAATTCGCGCATCATCAAACGCTGATGAAGCCAGAGAGAAATTAATTGTACGCTTTGAACTTTCTGAAATACAGGCCAAAGCAATCGTCGAGATGCGTTTGAGACAATTGACAGGTCTGGAACAAGACAAATTGCGCTCTGAATATGAAGAGTTGATGAAAACCATTGAGGATTTAAAAGACATTCTTGACAAAAAAGAACGTCGTATGGAAATCATCAAAACAGAGCTTGCAGAAGTTAAACAAAAATATGGAGATGAGCGACGTTCCGTAATTGAGTATGCTGGAGGAGATTTGAGTATTGAGGATATGATTGCAGATGAGCAGGTAGTTATTACCATTTCGCATGCTGGGTATATCAAACGTACTTCATTGACAGAATACAAAACCCAAAATAGAGGAGGCGTAGGACAGAAAGCATCTACAACCCGAAATGAGGATTTCTTGGAACATTTATTTGTGGGGACAAACCATCAATATATGTTATTCTTTACTCAAAAAGGAAAATGTTTTTGGATGCGTGTCTATGAAATTCCAGAAGGAAGCAAAACATCTAAAGGACGTGCCATTCAAAATCTAATAAACATTGAACAGGATGATAAAGTAAAAGCATTTATCTGTACGCAAGATTTAAAAGATGAAGACTATATTAACAGTCATTATGTAATTATGGCAACCAAAAAGGGACAGGTTAAGAAAACGTCTTTAGAGCAGTATTCAAGACCACGTACCAATGGTATTAACGCGATAACCATTAAGGAAGATGACGAATTATTAGAAGCGAAATTGACTACCGGTCAAAGCCAAGTGATGTTAGCTTTAAAATCTGGGAAAGCGATTCGTTTTGAAGAAGCAAAAACAAGACCGATGGGAAGAAATGCTTCAGGTGTAAGAGGCATACGACTTGGCAATGATAAGGATGAAGTCATAGGAATGGTTGCAATCGAAAACCCGATGGAAGAATCTGTACTGGTTGTATCAGAAAACGGATATGGCAAAAGAAGTTTCATTGATGACCCAGAAGATGGAGAAGCTGTTTATAGAATTACCAATAGAGGTGGAAAAGGGGTAAAAACTATTTCTATTACTTCTAAAACAGGAAATTTAGTTTCTATAAAGAGTGTAAGTGACGATGATGATTTGATGATTATCAATAAATCAGGAATTGCTATCCGAATGGCAGTCGCAAACTTGCGTGTTATGGGTCGTGCAACTCAAGGTGTAAAACTCATCAACCTCAAAGGGAATGATTCCATTGCTGCTGTGGCCAAAGTCATGAAAGATGAAGGAGATTTGGAAGTCCTTGAAAATGAAGTAGCTACTGACGATATTTCAGACGCAACTAAAGATGGCACAACTCTTGATAATTTAGAAGACGAAAACAATAATTAACACTGAAATTAACACTAATATTTAAAATCACTAAAAAATGAATAAACAAATCATCATTGCTTTATTGCTTTTAGTCACATCTTTTTCTTTTTCACAAAAGAATGAGTTAAAAGACGCCGAAAAAGCTATAAAAAACGGAAATTTTGCAGATGCAAAAACCGCTGTTAAATCTGCAGAACCTTTAATTGGTAGCGCAGATGACAAAATGAAAGCCAAATTTTATTTTTTGAAAGGTCAAGCGCTTTACGCTAATGGTAATGCATCTGATGAAGATATGAATATGGCCATTGAAAGTTTTGATAAAGTTGTCGAAATAGAAAAGAAAGATGGTAAGCAAAACTTTACAGGTGAAGTTAATCAAACCAAACAAATGATGCTTTCGACATTCTTGACAAAAGCAAATCAAGCTTTGGAAGAAAAAAACTTCTCAGCATCCGCTATAGGGTTTGAAAAAGCCTATAGAATGTCTACAAAAGATACCATCTATCTTTACTACGCGGCATCAACAGCCGTAAATGCTCAAGATTATAAGACATCGTTGCAATACTATGAAGAGTTAAGAGACCTTGGCTTTACTGGTGTTGAGATGGAATATACCGCTGTGGCTAAAGAATCTGGAGAAATGGAAGCATTCAATAACAAAGCTTTAAGAGACCTTTCTGTAAAAGCTGGAACTCATATTAGCCCAAATGATAAAAAATCAGATTCTAGAACTGGTGAGATTATCAAAAATATTGCCCTGATTTATGTTAATAACGGTGACAACGAAAAAGCGCTTGCCGCAATGAAACAAGCAAGAGAAGCGAACCCTGATGATTTGAGTTTACTTTTATCCGAAGCGAACGTACAATTGAAACTGGGGAACAAAGATGAATTTAAAAAATTAATCGAGATTGCTACACAAAAAGACCCAAATAATGCCGAATTACAATATAACTTGGGTGTAGTTGCCGCTGAAGCTGGGGATGCCGAATCCGCTAAAAAATATTATGAAAAAGCAGTTGCCATCGATCCCGAATATGCAGATGCACATAATAATATGGCTGTTCTTATACTAGGTAAAGAACAAGCGCTTATTGAAAAAATGAATGGATTAGGCACATCATCAGCTGATAATAAAAAATATGATGAGCTGAAAGAACAAAGAACACAATTATATAGGGATGCTATTCCATATTTGGAAACGACGTTAAAAATCAGGCCAAAAAATTTAGAAGCTGCCAAGACATTAATGAATATTTATAGTGCGGTTGGTGAAACAGCTAAATTCAAAGATATGAAGGCTAAAGTAGAAGCAATGCAAAGCGGTAACTAGATTGCCGAGAATCTATAGTGTAAAAAAAGGCAACTCATTTAGAGTTGCTTTTTTTATATGATTTTTTTGATAACTCTCAATTTGTGTGTATGCAGTTTTTTATCCACATTGTATATGCCAGAATGGTCTAATCTATCAATCCTCACTTTGCCATGTGCATGGATAATGTAATTATCTTCCATTATAATTCCCACATGAACAATGCGCCCTTCTTCATTATCGAAAAATGCCAAATCTCCTGGTTCACTTTCTTCTATAAAACTCAATGCAGTTCCTTGTGTTGCCTGTTGAGAAGCGTCCCTTAACAGTCTATAGCCGTTAAGTTTGTAGACCATTTGTGTAAAACCTGAACAGTCAATCCCAAAGGGAGTCTTTCCGCCCCATAAATAAGGTGTGTTCAAATAATTGAACGAAGTCTCTACAATTTGGGTTTTTGGCATAATTCTTTCCCGAATGTTTCCTTCATACTTATGATTTAATAATTCCAATGCGTTTAAGGTTGCACCTAATGGAATGGTATGAAGTTTACCATCTTCAGCTTGAATAAATTCAACTAAATCTGAAGATATTTTCAAATCAGAAGATTTGAGAAGACTGTAATTTTCATGCGTAATTTCCAGATATTGCTTATTATCTATCCAGCCTTCATACCTATCATAAGCCAAACGAATTTTGCTCCATGATTTGCGTTGCTCCAACACTTTAAAGGATTCACCGTATAGAACCTGAGACACTAATTCTGAAGGATCCGAAGGCTCTAATCTTAAGGGAACAATGCTTAAATTACAGATTCCGTATTGCATGGACAATTATTAATTTTCTATTTAATATTAGTATTCATTATTAATTGGGAGTCAGAAACAGAATTTATAAAAGAGAAGGTGTATGTTTTTGCTTTAAGTTTCATCAAATAAATAATAGAAATAAGAAATGATTAATTATAAGCACGTTCAATAACAATTGCAGAAGCACCGCCACCACCATTACAAATGGCGGCTGCGCCTAATTTGGCATTGTTCTGTTCCAATACATTGATTAAAGTAACAATGATTCGAACACCAGAACAGCCAAGGGGATGCCCAAGTGAGACTGCCCCTCCATTGACGTTTACGTTACTATCGTCGAGACCTAATAGTTTCATATTAGCCAATCCGACTACTGCAAACGCTTCATTGAATTCAAAATAGTCAACATCATTAATGGAAATTCCAGCTTTATCTAAAGCTTTAGGCAGGGCTTTTGAAGGTGCTGTCGTAAACCATTTAGGGTCGTGAGCGGCATCGGCAAAGCCTTTTATCGTTGCAAGCGGTTTTAATCCCAACTCATATGCCTTTTCTCTACTCATCAGAACAACGGCAGCAGCACCATCATTGATGGTAGAAGCATTTGCTGCAGTAACCGTTCCATCTTTTGTAAATGCAGGACGTAATGACGGAATTTTATCTATAAATACATTGGTATATTCTTCATCTTTTGAAACCAAAACTGGCTCGCCTCGTCTTTGGGGAACTTCAACGGGAACCACTTCATTATCAAATTTACCAGATTCCCAAGCATCAGCGGAACGTTTATAAGATTGAATAGCGTAAGCGTCTTGTTCCTCTCTCGAGAACTTGTATTCAGTAGCACATGCATCGGCACAAACGCCCATGGCATTATGATCAAAAGCATCGACCAAACCATCTTTTTGCATGCCATCTTCCAGTGTGCCTGGTCCAAATTTAGTACCAGTCCTTGCATGAAAGTAATGAGGAATTAAACTCATATTTTCCATACCGCCTGCAACAATGATGTCAGCATCACCGAGCGCGATGGCTTGAGCTCCTTGCATGACTGCTTTCATTCCAGACGCACACACTTTGTTGATGGTTGTACAAGGAACCGTATTTGGAATACCTGCATAAATAGCCGCTTGTCTCGCCGGAGCTTGCCCAGTACCAGCCTGAACCACATTACCCATCAAAACCTCTTGTATTATTTCTGGTTTTAGATTGATTTTTTCCAAAGCGCCTTTGATGGCAATTGCTCCCAATCTAGGTGCAGGAACAGTTGATAAAGCTCCCATAAAACTACCTATTGGGGTTCTTACTGCAGATACAATGACGACCTCTCTACTCATTTTTGATGCGTTTAAATTTTATGACTGCAAAATTAATCATTTTTTAATAGAATTTAGAACGAAAACCAGATTATAACCGAACTAAAACCGTTATATTTATTACATTTGAATGCCTATTCAACGACCTAAATGAAAGAAATAATCAACAAATGGTATAGAAATCATGCACTTGTCTACAAAGTGCTTTTATTCATATCCACAACTTTTCTTATTGTCTATTTATTTCCAAAAAGTGGAAAATTTAAATACAATTTTGACAAGGGAAAGCCATGGCAATCGGAAAATCTGTTGGCGCCCTTTGATTTTGCCATAAAAAAATCTGATGAGGAATTAAAGCAGGAAAAGGACGAGATTTCTAAAAACAGTACAGTCTATTTTTCGCTTAAAAGTGATGTCAAGGAGGATGTCTTTGATAATTATGACAGCAAGTTTGGAAGTGTTTTCAAAGACGTTGAAGGTAATAAATCAAAATTATACAACGCAGGTAAATCCATATTAAAGACTTTTTATGAAAATGGTATCATTGAGGAAAATTTTAACTATCCCCCTGAAAAAAAGGTAGTCTTACTTGAAGACCAGAAGCAAAAGAAAGTAACCTCCTATGAGAATTTAGTTAAAACAGAATCCCTACGAGTAGACCTCGAAAAAGCGATTGATGATAAGGGCTATACCCAATATAAAACGTTATTTCTATCACTTTTCTTTGATGTCATCAATCCAAATTTGACACTCAATAAATCCATTACGAGTAGAGCCTTAAATGAAGAGTTGGATAATATTTCATCCACTCGCGGCAGCATAGAGAATGGAACATTGATTATCTCAAAAGGGGAGTTGGTGGAAGGAAAGAAGTTCGACATTTTAAAATCATTGGAATCGGAGTATGAGTCTCAAGTATGGAGCGATAAAAATTATGTTTGGGTCACGATTGCCTATGCTATATTAGTGTCGTTATGTCTTCTTATGTTATTGCTATTTTTACGCAAATATCGAATCGAAGTATTTTTGGATAATACAAAGGTCACCTTCATTTTCTTTAATGTATTCCTGATGATTTTGCTTACTACTATTATCATTAGTTACAATTCGAAGTTTGTGTATGTGGTTCCATTATGTGTACTCCCTTTGGTTTTAAAGGCGTTCTTTGATGCTCGTTTGGGGCTCTTTACGCACGTTTTGACAGTCTTGCTGTTGGGCTTTATTGTCCCTAACAGTTATGAATATATGTTCTTACAGATTATTGCGGGGATAGTTACCATATTAACTGTATCTGAACTTTATAAACGGGCGAATTTATTTATATCCGTGGGTCAAATAACGTTAGTTTATATTATTTCATATTTTGCTTTTTTTGTGATTCATGAAGGAAATATATTAGAAATGGAAGTCGAGACCTTCTGGTTGTTTATTCTTTGTGGTCTGGCAACCTTGTTCGTTCAACCTTTGATTTATGTGTATGAAGAACTTTTCGGATTGGTTTCGGACGTGTCATTGTTGGAATTATCTGATACAAATACAAAATTACTGAAAGAGCTGTCCAATAAAGCTCCGGGGACTTTTCATCATTCCTTAAATGTCGCTAATTTAGCGGAAGCAGCTGCAAATGAAATTGGAGCGAATGCAATGTTGTTGAGGGTAGGAGCGCTTTACCACGACATCGGTAAAATGAAAAACCCAACCTATTTCACAGAAAATCAAGCGACAGGGATTAATCCCCATGATGAACTATCCGCAAAGGAAAGCGCAGCCATCATTATTAGTCATGTTATTGATGGTATTGAGATAGCAAAAAAGAACAACCTACCAGACCGAGTGATAGATTTTATCAGAACACATCACGGTACGAGTGTGGTCTATTATTTTTATATGAAACAAAAAGAGTTTCATGCCCTAGAGACTGAAGACGATTATCAGTATCCTGGACCAAAACCATTCAGTAAAGAGACGGCGATACTCATGATGTGCGATAGTGTGGAAGCAGCTTCAAAAAGTTTAAAAGACCCTTCGTCCACCAAAATAAATCAATTTGTAGAGGCCATAATAAACAAACAGATGGAAACAGGTCAGTTTTTAAACGCCAATGTTACCTTTAAGGAAATCGAATCCATCAAGAAAGTTCTCAAAAATAAATTGGCTAACATCTTCCATTTGAGGATAGAATATCCGGAATAAGATAGTGCCAATAAAAAATATAAAAAATTGTTGTGTTCTTTACAATGAAAACTTACATTTGCATCCGCAATAAAGTAACGTTCTTTAAATATTGGAGGGATGCCAGAGTGGTTAATGGAGCAGTTTGCTAAACTGTCGACGGGTAACTGTCGCGTGGGTTCGAATCCCACTCTCTCCGCAAAATAGATAACCAATTCGGGGTGTAGCGTAGCCCGGTTATCGCGCCGCGTTTGGGACGCGGAGGTCGCAGGTTCGAATCCTGCCACCCCGACCATTGAAAGCCTAAAAAATCAAAGATTTTTTAGGCTTTCTTTATTTGTGGTGTTGCCAACGCAGTTGGGCATAAGCAAGCAACTACATCACCCCGCACTGAAAGTACAGGGGATTTTGAAACGAGACTGAAAGACCCACATAAATATATTGCCACGAATTCACGAATATTTTTTATATTATTCATTCGTGAATTCGTGGAAAAACCCACAGAATCTAATTTTTTCGCAATTCTGAAATTACTGCATTTAAATTGTAGGTTTTAAACCCTAAACTGAGACCAATAAAAAAAGCCGTTAAAATGGTATCGCCATTTTATGCTTTCAATGAGCAACGAACCTAAATTCAGGATTAAAGGAGTTAATCCTGCCGCTCCGACAATAGGAGGACCTCACGCCAAAAATCGCGACAGTCCTACGAGCCTAGAGATAGGAAAAAAAAATACTGTTAACCCTATGATTTTCAGTGCTTTTTTATGGGATGAATTGGTGCCTTTTAATTGAGTTAAAAATTGAACTAAAAAGTTTTCATTTCCTTATCGTAATTGTCGTAATTTTGAACGTTTTTAGCGATATTTAATTTTTTTAAAATGAATTGACAACGTCAAAAAAAATCCTACATGAAATATATTTACGATTCCAAAACTATTTTCTATTTGAAAAATATACGTTTCTATGCCATTTTATCAATTATGATATTTGGTGCTCATCAGTCAGTAATTTCCCAAAACAAAGCCGTTGAACAGACTTTTTACTTCACCGGAAATACTGAACTTGAGACCGGCAGCCCTACTCAAGAGGTGTTAAAGGCTATCATTGAAATGTCTCAACAAGACGCTAAAGCAACCTTTGTTGCACTTGGGAATATAACGAAAAACGGCTATGCTCCTAAAAAGAAAAATCGGAAGCAAACCGAAGAATTACTGCAAAAAAGCCTGATGCAACCTTTAGCTAAATTTAATGGTAATATAATCTTCATACCTGGGAGTAATGAGTGGAACAGAAATGGGCACGAAAATATTGACGACATGGAGTCTTTTATTCAAGATAACAGTGACGTTAAATTTTGGCCAAATGACGGTTGCCCAAGAGAAATAAAAGATTTGGATATGGATAATGTGCAGTTGCTCATGATAGATTCGCAGTGGTTTTTAGAAGACTGGGATAATCATTTGTACCTCAACAACAAATGCGACATTAAAACCAGAGATGACTTTTTTGCCAAGTTTAAAGACGACTTAAAAGACGAGCAAAATAAAACGGTGATTGTAGCAATTCACCATTCGATTCTTACCGCTTCACGTCAAAACTTTTTTGAAAATATTGGTGGTCTGAGCGTAGAAGATTATTACAGCACTAAACGTCAAAAAATGGCCGGAACTCTTGAAACTCTCGCCAGACTGTTTCCTAATGTAATTTTTGTCTCCGCCAGTGATAGAAACTTGCAGTACATCTCTGATCACGGTGTGCCTCAGATTATCAGCGGTGCCGCTAGTGATAAACTGGACAATGTACGCAACGTAAAAGAAGGGCAGTTTACTTCAAAAAACAATGGTTTTGCACGACTTACGGTTTATAAAGACCGAAGTTCTAAAGTGGAATTTTTTGCCACTGACAAAAGCGCTCCGAAAATGTTATTTGAAAAAGAAATCAGAAGCCAACAACCGACGCTGGAAGAAGTTTCCTATCCCGATATCAGCGCATTTGGCGACACTTATAAAGCTTCGGTTTATACTAAAGAAGAAACTGATAAAAGCGGTGCGTTCCGTTTATTATGGGGCAATCATTACCGTAGTATATACAGCAAAGAGATTGAAGCTCCGGTTTTAAATCTGGCTGCACTTCCCGGTAACGTTCGCGCTATTTCCGAAGGTGGGGGGAATCAATCCCGTTCTATTCGTCTTATAGATGATGAGGAACATGAGTATACTGCCCGCGAAATGCGAAAGAGTGCCACGCGTTTTATACAGTCTAAAATAAAAGACCATTACGTGCAGGATTTCATGCAAAATACTATTGCCGAAGATATCGTACAGGATTTTTATACCACTGCACATCCGTATGCACCTTTTGCACTAAATCCTATTTTTGACAGTTTGGATATTTATAATGCCGAGCCAAAAATCTACTACCTGCCCAAACAAAAGCGACTGGGCATTTACAACGAAGATTATGGCAATAAACTCTATATGTTTGAAGCGCATGCAGGCGATGAGAATAAGTCTTTTGCCCGTTTCGGAAATGCCGATGACATCATCAGCACCAAAGGTTTACTGGCAGAAATCAGAAAATCAAAGAAAAATCAAGTTGACGAGCCCAACTTCCTAAAAGTGCGTTTGATGGATTTTGTGATTGGAGATTATGACCGTCATTATGATCAGTGGCGTTGGTCTGCTTATAAGCAGGAAGACGGGACAATTTTATACAAAACCATTCGTCGCGACCGCGATCAGGCATTCCCAAGATATGACGGACTCCTATTAAGTATTTTAAAAATAGGTTTGATTGATTTCCGTTCTATGGAACCTTATGATGATGATGTAGATAATGTAAAGTGGATGAGTCGCTACGCCTACCCTCTTGATCAGGCATTTCTTAAAGATATTAAATGGGAAGACTGGGAAAAGCAAGTACGGTTTATCCAGGAAAATTTAACTGACGAAACTATTGAGGCGGCATTTAAAACCTTACCCGAAGTTGCACAGGACGAAAGTATCACTGATATTAAAAAAGCTTTAAAAGCACGTCGCGATAATCTTTCATCCATCGCAAAACGTTATTACGACTATCTGATGCGTCATCAGATTATTTTGGGTACCGAAGACAAAGATGATTTCTTGATAACCCGCAAGCCTAATGGTGAGACCACTATAAAACTTACAACAGAAGACGGTCAATCTTTTGAAAGAACTTACCATAAGGACGTAACCAAAGACATCTGGATTCATGGTCTTGACGATGAGGATACTTTTAAAATTGTAGGCGATGGTGACCATTATATTCCTTTGAAGATTTTAGGAGGCGAAAATAATGACGTCTATGACTTTGAAAATACGCGTGGTGCAAAAGTTTACGATTATAAAAGCAAAAAAAATACCTTTTCCAACCCAGGAATCCGTAAATGGCTGGTGGACAGTTATGACATCAACAACTATAACGATGCATCGAGAAAACTGAACGCATTTACGACGTTGCCCTCCATAGGTTTTAACCCTGATACCGGTTTTAGTGCTGGCTTAAGTGGCACCTATACGACCTATGGCCTTGCAAATAATCCGTTTTCTACTGAGCAAACCATGACGGTAAAATATTACACGGCCACCAGCGGTTTTGAGATAAAATATTCCGGTGAATTTGCACATATATTCTACAATTGGAATTTTGGTTTGGATGCGCGTTATACTGGTCCTAATTATGCTATAAACTACTTTGGTACCGGAAACGAAACTTTTTATGATGAGGATGCAGTAGACCTTGATTTCAATCGTGTACGCATCAATCAATGGAGTGTTGCACCATCTCTAAAGTATAGAAAAGAGCGAGTTCAAGTTAGTCTTGGTCCCATTTTAGAATCTCTCGATGTCGAATTAGATGCAAATAGCGTTACGGGTGAACAGTTTATTGCGTCCAACCCTGTTTTCGATAAGCAGATTTATGCAGGTGCGGAAGCCAGCTTTCAGTATAAGAATAAAAGCGGTGAGATTGCCTTTATACGCAGAGGGTTTCAGTTTGACGTGACCGCTGGTTACAAAAGGAATATTGACGAATACAACAATGAGTTTACTTATATAAAGCCAACACTATCCATTGATTATCCGCTACATTATAGTGGTGCGGCAGTATTAGCCACAAAGATTGGTGCACATATGAATTTTGGTGATAACTATGAGTTTTACCACGCTGCAACATTAGGTGGAAACAATGATTTAAGAGGTTTTCGAAATGAGCGTTTTAATGGTAAAACCGCGTTTTATCAAAGTACAGATTTGCGCGTGGGTGTTGCGCAATTTAGAACCAACTTCATTCCTGTACGCCTAGGTTTTTCCGCTGGTTTTGACTATGGTCGTGTTTGGGTAGATAACGACACCTCCCAGCAGTGGCAAAACAGTTATGGCGGTTCCGTTTTTATAAACGGATTCAAAGCCCTGACTGCTAACATAGGGTATTATGTCAGCGAAGAAAGCAACCGTGTTATTTTTACTTTAGGCTTCGCTTTTTAAATAATTTGTCTTGGTTGGTTTCGATGCTTTCTATTGCAGAACTAGCTTCTCGAATCCTTTATATTGATACTATTTATTAACGACCCCTGTGGGCTCCGCCTTGAGGTAGCTAAACAAATATTGATATCTTCGAATTTAAATACATTGAACGAATGAAAAAGTTTTAAAGTAATTTCTTGATTTTTCTATGCATTTTTAATAGAAATTGTATATTTGCCGACCATAAGATAAATATTATTGATTTTGTGGTAATTTTCAACATTCAGAACATGAACTGTTCTTGAATGGGCTCGTAGCTCAGCTGGATAGAGCACCTCCCTTCTAAGGAGGCGGTCACAGGTTCGAATCCTGTCGGGCTCACATTAAGTCTCCATTTTGGAGACTTTTTTGTTCTTAAGTTACTGCACTACATATATTTTTTATTCGGCTAAATTTTCCAATTATCACAATTGAATGGACTCGGCCTAATGACGTGATTTATATGGTAGCACATTTGCATTAGGTCGAAGCAATGTCGGACCAGTGGGAAACAGTCATTTGAGTGGGAACGAAAAAGCAATCTCATGAAAAAACCGAAATCATAAGGCTAATTAATTTAACATAAAAATAGAAATCAGCATATCGCTTAGTGCCTCTCATTGACGTTAAAGAAGATGCTTCGTGCTTCACAATGACCTTAATAGATGATTGCATTGTTTCAGAGGCTCCTCTTAAGATGATTTGATGAATGAGATACTTTCTGCAGCGACCTGATTTAATTTTGCTGGAAGTAGTTCTTTATGCCAAGGGTGGGAGGATCCAAAAACATGATCACTGTTTTCAATTGGAAGAAGTACGCATTGTGAATTCCAAGATTGCAACTTCAATGCTTCATTATAACTAACCGAAGGATCGTCTAAGCTGTGAATAATTAAATGCGGTATCGTATTCCTTGTCATTGCTTTTTTGATATTTAATCGTAGGTCATTGGCCTTAAAATCTTCATAAAATTGATAGTTATGTGGCATTTGCTGTTTGGTCCGTCCATTAGTGACATATTTTACACCTTCTTTTTTCCATTGCTGAATTTCTTCATCAGTTCCCATACGATTTCCAAAATCGCTCACACTAGCCCATGTAATCAATTGCGATACTCTATTATCTTCGGACGCTTTAAGGCTTACAATACCACCACCACGTGAATGACCGATGAGTATCAAATTAGTTTGATCTATTTCACTATGGTAGGGATGTTTCCGAGAAAGCAAATAATTGATGATGTCCTCAAGGTCGTTCAATTCCTTTGAATAATTATTTTCGGCGAAAGCTTCCAAATCTGGGAAATCGATAGGCTGTTCTATCGTACCACCGTTGTGTGAAAAATTGAACTTCACAAAAAAGAATCCAGCCTCCATAAAATGTTTTGCTACCAAATCCCAAGCGCCCCAGTCCTTAAAACCTTTGTAGCCATGACAAAAAATAACCAATGGTTTTTGTGTCTCATCTTGATGGAAAAAAGCGTCCCAAAGGAGTGGTTTTTTGTCTTCTCTATTGAAAATCAGGTTCTTTTTTATCATGTTCATTTAGTATCAATTATAAGGATAAAACCCTACGATTTCGTTGCTCCCGATATTTATTGTGTTTAGTTTTTTATAACTTTTAGTCATAGGAGTTATTGAGTTATTGAATATTGATTTATTAAATTGTTAAATAATGAGTTATTGATTGTTTATTGTGCTATTATAACCCGAGATAAAGCGCATCGTGCAATATTAGGTAATGGACTCCGATTTTTTTGAGAATGAGGATTTATTAACATCCAACTAAAAAATTTCAATACTATGTAGGTATCGGCATAACTCTTTTACCAGCTGTTATTATCTATTATAACATCAATTCCTTCACTTTCGATGCAATGATGACATATTGTTCTTCCTGTAGAAAATGTTTGGATTCCACTTTTGTGATAGGTATCCCCAGCCTTGCGTTTTCAAAGTCCTTTCCGGTTTCATCATAAGGCAGCAAAGGGTCATCATTGCCCCAAATTAACTGTACAGGATATTCAGGATTTTGAAATGCGTCGTAGCATGTTT
>JBBSLN010000020.1:0-14014 GCA_038255205.1 Flavobacteriales bacterium | reverse complement strand
TCCCGTGGCGACGATATGGCTGTCAATGTGACCAAAACCAAAAAGTTGAGTAACGTACGTTCGTCTGGCGCTGATGATAAAGCAAGAATTATTCCTGCAATCAAATTTTCTTTGGAAGAAGCTTTGGAATACATCCAAAAAGATGAGTACGTTGAGGTGACACCTCGTCATATACGTTTACGTAAGATTTTGTTGACAGAAGTAGAGCGTAAGAGAGGTAAAGCTATTTAGGTTTTTTTAGGGACTTATGACGTATGACTTAAATCGGCATAAGACGCAGGACTAAATGACTTAAGATTTGAAATATTTCTTGAATCATAGATATAGTCTTTAAAATGATTTAAAAAGGGAATTCAGAAATGGGTTCCTTTTTCTGTATGTATCTTTTTGTTCCGTCAGGAACTACATATCGGTAGACTAATTAGTAGATGATGTCGTCTGTGCCTTTTAGGTACAGAATATGCTCGATTATATTCCGTGTCTCACGGCACGTGGATTAACGGTTCATTCATTTTTCTACCCGTATTTTGTCCCTATCGGGACTGGAACATAGATGCTTCCATTTCATTTTTTATGCTACCCATATTTTTTCCGTTTCGGGATTGGAACATCGATGCTCCCATTTCATTTTGTTAGGCAATCCGTTTAATCAGAATTCTTCAATCCCAAAATACTGAAAAACAGACTAAAAAGAATGATTTGAATGCCAAGTAACATAGTAAAAACGGCAGGAATGATCAGTCTAAAAATTTCCGTTCGCCACGCACTGAAATCAGTTGACATCGACAAAGACAGTCCCTTATAGCTCAAAATGAACCCAACAATCAATATTAAAACTCCAACCAGCAAACCTTTTTCCAAATTGAGAAATTTAAAAAATTTATTATAGCGATTGCTCTTTGGCAACAAACCATTTTCTACCGCAAATATTTTGGTAAGTGCATAAAACATCAAAAATTGGAATCCTATCAACACCAAACTCGAAGAATACATCAACGTATGGATATTGAACACGACTCCTTCAATAAATACAGGTTTTATTATTAAAGTTAAAGACGCTGCCAAACCAACGACCATCATTATAACTGCTGGATACAAAAACAACCAACTAGGGCTATATAACAACAAAAACCGAAGATGCCGCCAACCATCAGGAAAAGTTCGTAAATGGGGTTTTCTGCTTCTTCCTGCTGGAAAAACAACTGTAGGTACTTCCGTAATTTTTAGTTTTAAAAGCGATGCTTTTACCACGATTTCTGAAGCGAACTCCATTCCAGTGGTTCTAAGGTTCATCTTATAAAATGCTTCTTTAGTAAAACCTTTTAAGCCACAATGAAAATCACCGATAGATGTTTTAAAAAACAAATTGCCAACAAAGGTCAATATAGGATTGCCTACATAACGATGTAAAAATGGCATGGCATCTTTTTGTTTGTCTCCTTTAAAACGGTTTCCTATAACTAAATCGCTGCCATTTCTTAATTGTTCTAAAAAAGGCATCAAATTAAGAATATCATGACTGTCATCTGTGTCTGCTGTAATAATATATATTCCTTTTGCTTTTTCAATAGCTCCTATAGATGCACTGCCATAACCTTTAGTCTCGATATGGACGACAATAGCTCCAAGGTTTTTAGCAATGTCTTGTGAACCATCAGTACTGCCGTTATCACCAATAATCACTTCGCCATTTATATGATTGTTTACTAAAAAAGTTTGAGCTTTTTGAATACAGACAGCTAGGGTTTCTGCTTCGTTCAGACAAGGCATTACTATCGAAAGTTCCATACTCATAATTGTGATTTGCTTTGTTTGATATAGGCATCCATAAGAATAAAAACAATCAAAAATAGCACCCAGTCATTATAAAAAGTAAAACGTTTAATGGTATGCATGCCTAAAGCAACCAAGGCAACATTTGCAAGGGTCAAAATCGAAAGTAAGCTAACTACCTTATAAACAACTTTTTCTTTTTTTATCATACCAACTACACCAAATAACAATATTATTACATATAGCAACATAAATTTAGAATTCCCGAAAGCATTAACTATATTTCTGATATAAAGCTTCGACCATAATCCAAAATTATCTACTAATAAAGGAAAATACATTTTCTTTGTCAATTCATCAAGTGCAATATATTTTTGGCTTTCGGACAGATTTTTTTCAAGAAGCGTTTTACCGTAATCAAAGAGCGTTTCATTAGAAATTTCGGAAAAATGGAGAATGTAAAAAGAGCTTTCATCATTTAACTTATCTAAATTTAGATGATGAATGTTGAGATTTCTATCTACAAGCTTTGAATGAATTGATTTAAAAAATTCCTGTTCAAATTCGGATTCATATAATTGATAGTCTTGCTCATCCGCGACATAAAACGCAGGTGTGAGAAGAGGAATTCCTGTCCAAGGTGTGTTGACAAAATAGCCATGTTTTATAGAGTGAAATGTCCTATCAAGCAATGTGGTAAATAACGGTAAAACAATAAATGCCATACCTATCACTATATAGTTCTTTTTGTCCTTTTGTTTAAACAAAAACCACAAAACAATTAGTAGAGCAACAGGAACCATGAACAGAAACTGACTTCTAACCATAATTAAAACAATCAAAATGGGTAAGGATATCCATAATCTCTTAATGTTGTTCGGGATTAAACATTCTAAAAAACAGATTGTTACCAATAAATAAAGAGGATATGTTAACGCCTCTGAAAGATAATTGTTTGCTAAATTATGATTGTAAACATAAGGTGTCGCAACTATTAAGGTCAAAAAAAGAAACCATAAAGGATGTATTTTTAGTAGTCTTTTCAATCGAGTGATGAATAGATAAATGGCACATAATCCTATTGTGATTTGTGTAATTATGGTGACAAAATCTAAATAAATACCAGATACTTGCTTCAATAACCACAGAAAAACAGGATAACCAGCTGACCGATAGATGTCCATGTTTAGATAGCCTTCTGAATCTGGGAAAAATTGAATTGGTCTAAAAATAACAACAACGAAAACGGTGCATAAAATAGAAAGAAGTATATATTTGAATCGCTTTTCGGTCATTTGATAATTTATCTTCATTATTGGAGTTAAAAGTAAAAATAATTTTAGTTTTACGTAATTCTTAAAGCATTACTTTTCTTGAAGGAAAAAGAGCGACATACTATCTCCAACTTTAAAGTCATACGTTATTCGTCGTCCAATAGGAGCGAGTGGAACCATTTCGTTACTAAATCCAAAAATGCCACATTTCTATTCCATCGGGATTTTATGGAGTATCACGATGACCGTTTTGAAGATTTTTCATTGATGGTTTTTAAAGACGGAAAACTGTTGGCATTGTTGCCAGCCAATAAAGTGGGTAGAGAAATCCATTCACATCAAGGCTTGAGTTATGGTGGTTTGATTCTTCATAAATCGTCTAAATTTCGAGATGTATTGCAGTATTTTAGTGCAATTCTTATATTACTGAACACTCAAGAGATTAGTACGCTTCATATAAAATTGATGCCGAGAATTTATCAATCTTTACCTAGTGACGAGTTGAGTTATCTATTATTCATTTTGAAGGCAGAACTAAAAAAGAAGGATGTGTTATCTGTTATAGAAATGGACAAGAGTGTGACAATTTCGTCCAATAGAATGGAAGGGGTAAAAAGAGGAAAGAAACACCAATTAATCATAAAAGAAGAGACTAGTTTTGAAGTCTTCTGGAATGAAATTCTTTCTGTCAATTTAGAGCAAAAACATGGTGTGAGTCCAGTACATTCCTTAATAGAAATTGAAAAACTAAAGCAACTATTTCCAGAACATATAAGACAATTCAACGTATACCATAACGATAAACTCGTGGCGGGAACAACTATTTTTGAATCTCAAAATGTGGCCCATTGCCAATATATTTCTGGAGATGAAAATAAAAACGCTTTAGGTAGTTTAGATTTTTTACATCATCATTTAATAACCAAGGTTTTTAAAGACAAAAGGTATTTCGATTTTGGTTCTTCGAATGAGGATAATGGAATGAAAATAAATGAAGGTCTTCAATATTGGAAAGAAGGTTTTGGAGCACGAACCATCATTCACGAATTTTATTCCATAAAAACTGAAAATGTCAATCTTCTAATGGATGTTCTAACATGATTAAGTTTCTGGATTTACATAAAATAAATGCACGTTTCGAACCAAAACTCAAAGAAACATTTCAGCAATTTTTGGATTCTGGTCATTATATTCTTGGTAACGAGGTCGAAACATTCGAATCAAATTTTGCGGCATATTGTGGTACAAAACATTGTATTGGAACCGCGAATGGTTTGGATGCACTTATACTAATATTTAGGGCTTATATTGAGTTAGGCAAACTTCAATTGAACGACGAAGTGATCGTTCCTGCAAATACATACATTGCAAGTATTTTGTCAATAATCCATGCCGGACTAAAACCTGTTTTGGTGGAGCCTGATGAACAAACCTTTAATATCTCTCCAACGGAAATTGAAAAGCACATTACAGAAAAAACAAAAGCAATTTTAGTGGTACATCTTTATGGTCAATTGGCTGACATGGCAGCTATCAATAAAATCGCAAAAGAACATAATCTTTTGGTAATCGAAGATGCTGCGCAGGCTCATGGTGCAGTTGCAAATTCCAAACTTCAAATTCCAAATTCCAAATTTTTAATAGCCGGAAATTTGGGCGATGCAGCTGCTTTTAGTTTTTATCCTAGCAAAAATTTGGGCTGTTTGGGTGATGGGGGAGCCGTCACTACCAATAATAATGAATTGGCAAATTGCATAAAAGTTATGCGTAATTACGGCAGTTCAAAAAAATATGTCAATGAGGTCATTGGATTGAATAGTCGCCTTGATGAATTGCAAGCTGCTTTTTTAAATGTCAAACTGAAGTCGCTCGATGCCGATAATGAAAGACGACAAGCGATAGCCAATCGGTATTGTTCAGAAATCAACAATCAAAAGATTAATCTTCCATTTTGGAACGGTTCTACAAATCATGTGTTTCACGTATTTTTAGTGAGAGTTGAAAATAGGGATGCATTTAAAGCATATTTGGACATGAACGGCATTGGATGGTTAATTCATTATCCCATTCCTCCGCATCGACAAAAGGCATTATCCATGTTTAATCATTTATCGTTTCCTATAACTGAAAGCATTCATCAATCGGTTTTGAGTATTCCTATAAGTCCAGTAATGACCGAAGCTGATGTGACTGCAGTCATAACTATTTTAAATCGTTATTGATTGGGGAAATTTCATAACTATATCAACAATAATGTGCTATTTAAAGTGGCTTATTTGAATACAGCCACGGTTTTGACGCGTATTATCGCTGGAATTTTGACTTCCAAAGCCATTGCCCTGCTAATTGGCGTTGAAGGAATGGCTTTAATAGGCAATTTGAGAAATTTTTTAAGTGCTGTACACGCCTCGGCAATTCTTGGTATTTATAATGGATTGGTAAAGTATATTGCTGAATTCAAGGAAAATGCCAAAGAATTGAGCAAAACAATTTCCACTGCTTTTTACGTTGGATTTGTCTCCACTGTCGTCGTGGCTTTTGCGTGCTATTACAATGCAGATTTTATCAATAATATTCTGTTCTCTAGAAACTATTCATATGCCTACGTCATTAGGGTTTTGGCAGTGGCACTTCCATTTTATTCTTTGAATATGTTTTGTTTTGCCATTATGAACGGTTTTTCAAAATACAGAATGTTGCTCGTCATCAATATTATAGGTCAATTGCTTGGTCTGGGAATTACTTTATTATTGATATATCAAGGCAATATAGATGGTGCATTGATTGCTGCGGTTATTACACCTTCATTGTTAGTATTGATGACCTTTGTGGCAATAATGAATCAAAGAAGCTTGGTGTCATCGATTAAGTTGTCGAATGTTGATTTGAAAGTGCTCAAGAAATTTGGTCCTTTTGCTACGATGGCTTTGGTTTCTGCCATTGCAGTGCCTTTGGTGTCTATTCTGATTAGAAATTACATCATTCAAGTCGTAGGAATTAGAGAAGCAGGCTATTGGGAGGCGATGAATCGGATTTCCGACTATTATCTGATGTTTATTATGTCATTGATGAGTCTATATTTTTTACCTCGATTTAGCGAAATAGAAAGCAAAAAAGAATTTAGGAAAGAGGTCTTTAATTTCTATAAAACCATCGTTCCATATTTTGCTGTGGGATTGGTGCTAATTTATCTGCTGCGCTCTTATATTGTGCCAATCATATTTTCAGGTGAATTCCAACCTACGGAGAATCTATTCGCTTGGCAATTATTGGGAGACTTTGTCAAAGTTATTTCTATAGTAATTGCGTATCAATTTATCGCAAAGCGGATGTTTTGGCACTTTGTGATTATCGAGATATTTTTAGTGTTCATGATGTATCTTGCTAGTGTGTACCTTATTGATATATATGGAGTGAAGGGTGCTGTGATGGGGCATTTTGTGAGCTATGCCCTGTTTTATGGGGTGGTATTACTGTTATTCAGCAGTTCCCTTTTTGGAGTCATTCCAGAAGAACATCTAGACTAATGGTTTTATATCTTACTTTTAAATCTCTAAATAAAGAGTCACTCATTTGAAAGGATTCATCCACGATATCAGAAAGAATGTCTTGATTAAAATCGCGTCCATTAATTCGGTCGCTATGTTGATTCGGATTGTTTCAGGTTTTTTGACCTCAAAGGCGATTGCCATTTTTGTTGGGACTGAAGGAATGGCTCTTGTAGGTAATTTAAGGGATTTTTTAGGCTCGGTACAATCACTTTCCACATTTGGTTTTTCGAATGGCATCGTTAAATATGTCTCTGAATTCAAGAACAAAACGGTGGAGCTTTCAAAAACCATTTCTACGGTATTTTATGTGGGTTTGTTTTCGACGATTTTGGTTTCCCTCTATTGTTTTTTGGATGCGCAGCATTTGAACAATCTTCTTTTTACGCCAAAACAGGACTATGCATATGTTATCAAAATTTTGGCCGTTGCACTTCCGCTTTATGCGTTGAATGCGATTTTATTGGCTATCCTCAATGGATTGTCACAATTCAAAAAGTTATTGTACATCAATATTTTCGCGCAGTTGTTCGGTATGTTCTTTACATTATATCTTATTTGGCAGCATCAACTCAAAGGTGCTTTAATCGCTATCGCAATTGCTGAATCTCTTATCTTTTTTCTAACCTTGATTGGCGCGTATAATCAAAAACACATTCTTAAACTCATTCATTGGAAGTTCCTGGATTTTTCTATATTTAAAAAATTGGGTACGTACTCTATTATGGCGCTGTTTACGGCATTGCTAACGCCCTTGGTTACGGTTGCCATCAGAAATTACATCATCGACACACAAAGTCTAAACGATGCTGGTCTGTGGGAAGCCATGAACCGTATTTCTCGCTATTATTTAATGTTTGTTAGTACGCTGTTGACCTTGTATCTGTTGCCGCGTTTTTCTGAAATCGATACAACCCGGGAATTTAGAAAGGAAGTTTTTAACTTTTATAAAACCGTCATGCCGATTTTTGGTTTAGGTTTAATCGGTATTTATTTTTTGAGGTCATTCATTATTCAAATTGTCTTGACATCGGAATTTGCAGCGGTCGAAAGTCTCTTTTTCTGGCAATTGCTAGGTGACTTTATAAAGATATTTTCTATTGTCATAGCGTATCAATTTTTAGCTAAAAAGATGTTTTGGTATTATATTGTTACCGAAGGATTATCAATATTGGTATTGTACTTTGCGAGTATTTATTTTGTTGATTTGTATGGTGCGAAAGGAGCAACAATAGCACATTTTGTTGATTATGTATTCTACATGATTCTGATGCTACTGATATTTCGAAAATCGTTATTCGGCAAGTTGCCCGATGAAGAAACTTAATAAAGGAAGGAAAATTATTTACTGAGTAGAATCTTTTTAACATAGAGTTTTGAATTATAGTAAATTCGATAAGGAAAATTCAAAATATTGTAAAGTAATGTAAATCGATTATAGTTATGGAACAATATGTTTACTAATCCAAATTCCTCTGCGTTTATCTTAGAAACTTTTTTCAAAGCTTTAATTTTGTCATTTATGAGATTGCCTTCATGGATTAATTGTATCCACATGGGATTTGAGTCGTAAATAATTTTGTTGGGAAGTGATTCCCAATCATTATGATTTTTCGAAATGACAGTTTCGAAATCTGGAACTGATTCTACTATACTTATAAAAGGATTATAGCGTGAAGTATAAGCTCTCAAATCTGATTTCTGATTGTCAATGATAATTTGATATCCTTTAATTAAATCAATAATGCTTTTATCCTGTTCCACAGACAAGGACTGAACGGTTGCAATAAAATCTTTATGGATGATATCGTCATTGTCCAATCTTGTTGTGATGATATAACTGTCGTCTTTATTTAGTTTTGAAGTTATGATTTCAACCAATGAGATTTGAAGAGAGCTAAAACCATCGATGTAGCATGGGTATATGTTAGTGTTTTCCTCAGCAAGAAGCTCAATTTTTTCTTTATAAAACGGAGGAGTGTCGGTATCAAAAAGTATGCACCAGTAAAAATTTTGATTAGACTGGTTTTTTACAGATGGAAAGCAGTAGGTCTCGAATAACCGAAACCGCTCATCAAGCCATTGTTTTGAAATTATGTCTTGGCCACTTTTAGTTTGTTTCCAATGCTCATTTTTAAGATTAAATCTGGTTATTAAAAAATGCTTCATTTCTATTTTGAATTAATGACCCCAAGTTTTAAGATATTTATCGGCAATCATAACGTAATCATGCTCTTTTTCGATAAATGCACGTGCGTTTCTAGAGATTTCCAATATTTTTTCCGGATTTAGAATCAGCCACTCCAATTTTGCCGCAATTTTCATCTTGTCGGGTAAGGCATTGATGGCAATATCATTCTCTTTTATATCGTAATAGTCTAGCCATTCTTGTTCAGCACCAGTAAAAACTACTTTGCCCTTTGCCATTGCTTCCAGGGCATTGTAGCCTTGGTCGTAAGCATATACTTGATCTAAAAGAATATGACATGCATCATAGATTTTTATATATTCGTCGTATGACAGGTCTTCGGTTCTTATAATTTTAACCTTATCTGAAAATTTATTCTTAATAAGTTCTAATGCTTCATCAAAAAATACATTTCCTTTCCTGATATAGTTTTGTTTATTTACACCATGAAATATGATAATCTCACCAGTAACTGATAATGGTATAAATTTTATTTTTCTGATGTTAATTGGGTTTGGAATTAAGCCTAAGTATTTAGGGTGGTTGAGTAAAGGTAAGTGATAATCAATATCTGAAGCAATAACGCCATCGACTTTTTTAAATAGAAAATCATGCAATTTGATAGCTGGCTTTTGAAGTTTCCAGAAAATAAATTTATAATATTCCTTTAGCTTGGGATTTTCATGAAATGGTGTGATGATTGAATATTTCAATTTTTTCTCATAAGCATATTTTACACTCAAGTGATCTATTCCGCATGAGAGCAAAAACACTTTCTTGTTGTTTTTCATTAACTTTTTGAGCAACCATATTTCAAGTTTCGAATTCGTTTTAATACTGTTTTCATTAATCAGTTGCACAGTATCAAAGTTCCTCAATGTAGGTAAGAGTCTGTAAAACTTAATTGCACACTCAATTTCTATCAAGTCCAAAGATATTATGCGGTCTACAATGATTGCGAATGATTTTAATGTAGACCTTGAGAAAATTGTTGCAGCATAACTGTGGTCAACTGGGAATTGTTTGATTCCATCGTTAGTACCAACTAATAAAACTTTATGACCAAGTTGTTCCAATCCTTCTTTCAAGGAATTGTGCAAACGACTGTATTCACCAATCAAAAGTATGTTCATTAATTGTATATTTGATTTTGTAAACTTAAGTAATAAAAAAAGTATTTGCTAATCAAGTAAGCCTTGGCAGAACGTATTCAAAAAATAGGTGTAGTATCAATTTCTTTGGCAAGAGGAGGTGTTGAACGTTCAACAGCTATTTTAACAAAAATGCTTCATGCAGAAGGATACGATGTTCATCTTGTATTGTTAACAGATGCAATTGATTACGAATTTGAAGGTCAGCTTTTTAATTTAGGAATCAATAAAACCTTTCCGGAACGTCCATGGACAAGGCTCAAAAGAATAAGAAAGTTAAGAAAATATCTTAAGGACGAAAATTTTGATTTTATAATAGATAACAGATCGAGGCAATTTCCTGTTATAGAATGGATGTATTTGAATTACGCGTACCTAAATTTTAAATTTATTTATATCATCCACAGTGGAAATATCCAAAACTATCTTACTAAAAACACTTGGATTTCAAGATTAATGCTAAAAAAAGCGTACAAAATTGTTTCGGTATCAAAACGTATGTCCGAACTAATTAATTCGAAATTTAAGACGTCAAAATCAATAACTATATACAATCCATTTGATGATTTTATGCTGCAAAATGTAAAAACTGAAACCAACAAACCTTATGTTTTATTTTTGGGAAGATTTGATGAACAAGTAAAAAATCTTTCCTTGCTGATAGAGTCTTATAGCCAATCTCAATTATCTGATAACGCTGTTCAACTTCATCTCGTCGGAGATGGTAAGGATAAAGGAATGATACAGCAAAAAATTGATAAACATGGACTTCAACAGGAGATTAAGATATTTCCATATACAAAAAATGTGTATCCACTCTTAAGAAACGCATTATTTTTGGTGTTGACCAGCAGATATGAGGGATTTCCCATGGTTTTGATTGAAGCACTCTCTGTAGGCACACCAGTCATTTCGGTTGATTGTCAAACGGGTCCGTCAGAAATCATTCAACATGAACACAACGGACTGCTGGTTGAAAACCATAATCCAAAAGCTCTATCAGATGCCTTTAACCGTTTTTTGTTAGATGATGAACTCTATAATCGTTGTAAAAACAATTGTGTTCAAAGTGTGTCACATCTCAATCAAAAAAACATCGCCAAGCAATGGTCTAAAATTTTAAAAGATGAATAGAATAAAACTCATAGACATTCCAAAAATAGAAGATAGAAGAGGCAATCTTTCTGTTATTGAGAAAGACTGTGTGCCTTTCGATATCAAGCGTGTATATTATCTGTATGATGTCCCAAGTGGTGCATATCGAGGTGGGCATGCCCATAAAGAGCAGCAAGCGTTCTTAATCGCTTTGAGTGGAAGTTTTGATGTGATTTTAAAAGACGGCAAGAACTCTCAAAAAATAATGCTCAACAGACCTGACCAAGGCTTATTGATTCCTACGGGGGTCTGGCGTGAACTTGAAAATTTTTCTTCTGGTTCGGTGTGTTTGGTCTTGGCTTCCGATGTGTTTGATGAGGAAGATTATATTAGAAATTTCAAAACCTTTAAATCAACGAAACGCAGATAGGTAAATTCGATGTTTCAGCAAGAAATTTTGCAATTTTTTTAATGTATTTAGAACGCCTTTTGGCGATTTGAGTAATAAGACCTGTTTTGTATTTAGGTTTCTTAAATCGATGTCCTTCTTTATTCTTTTGAAGGTTTCTGAATGGCCAGACATTTTTCTTTCAATGGCAATCGAGAACCGATTGTAATCCATGTATTTTTTGAAGCTTGGATTTGTCTTTTCTTGTTCAGTAAACTTATTTAAAAGGGTGACCCTGTCAGATACATGTGCTGTTTTTGATAGATGATTTTGTGATGAAGTCATTATTTTTTGAGCGCTGATTCTTGCGTCAAACGCCACTTTTTCATTCAAAGCTATTCGGGTCCATAGGTCTGCATCCTGACCAGATTTCATAGTTGTATCAAAGTTACCATGAGTATCCAAAATCTTTTTCGGGATGGCCACCGCAGAAGTCCAAGCAATCTGATTGATTAAGCTATGATGAAAATAATCATCAATCACACCAAAGAAGTCTTTGTCCAAGTCAAGAAATTTGGCCTCAAAAATATTCTTATAATAAAAAACGGATTCGTAGCCCGTAGTATATAAACCACACTCTGGAAATTGTTCAATGAGCTGTTTTAAATTATCTAAATGAGTAGGATACCAGTAATCATCAGCATCCAAGAAAACTATATTTTCGGATAAAGCTTTTTCAATTCCATAATTTCGGGCAAATGAAACGCCATGATTTTTAATAGAGTGCAACTTTATGCGCTCATCCTTAAAAAAGTTAACTTTTTCTACACTACCATCCGTAGAGCCATCATTAACAATCACAACCTCAAAATCAGTAAAAGTCTGTGCTAGTGCACTTTTTAAGGTGTCCTTGATGTGCTTTTCCTTGTTGTAAAGTGGTATGATAACTGAAAAATACGTCATTCTTAAATTAAAAATTAAATAATAAGGATATTAAATTCTTCTACCTTTGTAATAATGAAAATCGATAAAATACAAATAGTTTCATTCGACAATCCATATCCACCTAACTTTGGTGGCGTCATTGACGTCTATTATAAAATTAAATATTTACATCAACTAAATGTGGATATTTACTTGCATATTTTCACTCACGATAGATTAGATATTACCTATCTGCAAACCTACTGCAAAGCCATCTATATTTACAAAAGAAATAAATCTTATTTAAAATTTTTATCTATTTCCCCATTTAGGGTAAAGTCAAGAGTATCATCCCAAATTTATAAGAATTTAAAACAAAATGATGCTCCCATACTATTTGAGGGATTACAGAGCACAAATGTATTGCGCCATCACACCTTCAAAAACAAGATAATAATTCGAGCACACAATATTGAACATCTCTATTATTATGGCCTTGCCAAAAGCTCGCCGAATGTATTCAAGAAATTGTTATATCTGATAGAAGGCTATAAATTTTTGCATTATGAAAAAATAGTTGAAAAAGCTGATGCTATATTAGCACTATCGAAAAAGGAATTTGACTATTTCAATTATTCATATAGCAAAGACATATATTATGTGCCTGTCTTTCATGGCAATGAGATTATTTTTAGTCCAAAAGGTAAAGGGAATTATGCGCTCTATCATGGTGATTTATCAACCGAAGATAATGTTGCATCTGTAAAATTTTTGATTTCCGTTTTTTCTCAATTACTTCTTCCTTTACATATCGCAAGTTCCTGTCTTCCTAAATCTTTGGAAAAATTAATTCAAACGTATGATCATATCCGATTTAAGAAGCTTGGAAATCAGCAGTCTGATTTGCAGGAGTTGATTGCCAATGCACAGGTAAATATTCTTTATTCGAAGCAAGCCACAGGGACAAAATTGAAAGTGTTCTATGCGCTGTATAATGGTCGATTTTGTATCGTTAACAATAATATCGTTGATGATGAAGCTATCTTGTCTTTATGTGAAGTCGCCAATTCAAAAGGCGAAATTATCAACAAAATTAATGATGTGTTTGATCAGGAATTTAAATCCAGCCTAGAACGAGAAAGGATATTGAAGAATTATTTACCTCTCAATCAAGCAGAACAATTGCTGACCATATTAACAAAAATTTCAAATACCCAACGCAATGGAATCGCTTAAATCGGATACTATTTCAAAGTTAATTTATGAAAGCCTTGATGCTCGTAAGGAAGCGTTGACCAGTGCCTATAGAACGTCCAAACCACATATAGGCTATTTTTATATCGACGACCTTCTTCCTGAAGCGCTGGCGTTAAAATGTTTTGAAGTATTCCCTGACCCATCAGATATGCGATGTTTAAAAACCTTACGGGAATTCAAGCATGTTTCGGCACAGATGGATAAACTCAATCCAATGTTGGAAGAAGTCATTTATGCGTTTCAAAAACCTAATATCGTCAAGCTCATCGGTGAAATTTGTAATATCGATTCATGATATGCTTATGAATTCCTTTATGCCGGTGGACTTTCCTTAATGGCAAATGATAATTTTTTGCATCCCCATCTCGACAAGTCGCACTATGCTGAGCGGCAACGTTGGCGAGTCCTTAATTTAT
>JBBSLN010000019.1:0-14337 GCA_038255205.1 Flavobacteriales bacterium | reverse complement strand
GAATTTTTGTTTTCAAAGTTATAGCTACAAGAATTTATATCGAATTTTTTGTTGAATGATAATTCTAATTTGCAATCGCGTTAAAGTTTATATCCACAAAAAAATCAAAGTTTATCTTATAAATAATTCTTTCTATGATTGAGGCCAGTGAATATTCGTTCGATATCCTAAAAATATTGATTGGGGAATTCCCACTTTCAATTTATTTAGAGGTTGCTTTAAGGGTGATTGTCATAATGGGTTATACAATACTCATAATACGTTGGTTAGGTAAACGTGTTGTAGCAGGTATAGGAAGTGCGGATATTCTTTTGATTGTAGCTATGGGAAGTGCTGTTGGCGATGCAATGCTTTATCCAAGCATTCCGCTTCTAATTCCTATGGTTGTTATTTCGTTAATTGCAGCTTTTCAAAAGCTATATATTTATATTGGTATCCGACATGAAGCTGTTAGAAAAGTCACACATCCGACAGTTAAAAAGTTAGTAGAGCATGGACATTTCATTAATGAAAACTTCGCGGATGATGAAATTGATATTAATGAAGTTATTATGCTCTTAAGACAATCTGGCGTTCGATATCTTTCAGAAGTTGAACATGCCTATTATGAACAATCAGGAAAATTAAGTGTATACACATATGACAATGCAATTCACAAACATTCAATTTTACCAGAGGATGCTGAAGACACAAAAGCAAGTTTAAATTTAAAAAATAGTTGATTTCAAAATATAAGATTCATAACTTAATTGAAAATATAGATGAAATATCCACTTATACCAAAACAAATAAAAGGCGATTCTCACGACGTGGTCAGTATGAAATGCTTGGATACCGTTGACTCGGCTGAACATAATTATGAAATGGTTGTAGAACGGCTACAAGCTGTAAATGACTGGCATTCATACTCTAACAAATTCAAAGGTAAATTCAAATTGATTAATCCAAAAACAGAACAGCAATCGAGCAAGTTGGAGATTGGTATGTTGATACGTATTGAGATTCCGGGACCAGGAACTGTCAGCGGAAACGGATATGATTGGACTGAAATAGTTGATATTCAAGCCAATACAAAGAATGATGCTACTCCCTTTTTTGCAATGACCATAAAACCTTGTAGTCCGCCTAATGCTGATGAAAAGGTTATTGCTCACTTTTTTAAGGAGAATGCTTCCAATACATTTATCATCAGAAGAATCGGCGATTGTATTTATGCCGAAGTTCATGGTAGAAATGAGACCATTAATATTTCAGATGTACCTTTATTGGACAGTATTCGGAACATAGGAATTAATATGGGTAGTAAGATAGGTTTGGGTGGTTTGAATTGGCTTGCGCTAACTGAAGCACTACTTGAGCCTTCAAATTAACTCGTAAAATAATTAAAACTTGATTATCAACAAATCTACATTAGGTCTTCACATAATTCTTCATGAGGCTCATGGACTCCTTGCAGGAAAGATAGCAAATGAGATTTCTGAAGAATATAGACCAATTCATTGGTTTGAAACTCTCATTGCTGTGTGCGAACATGATGATAGACAATTGAATTTTGATGAAAAAGATTATCTCTCTGAACTTGGTGTACCTTTGGATTTTACAGAGGAGAACTATTCCGTTAATGATGTTTTGGAACGAATGCGTCGTATACTGAAATCTTCAGAAAATAAATCGCTTTGGGTAAGGCTACTCATCTCCTACCACAATGAATTTATATATGGTGATATGAAAGAAGATAGTCTCCAAATTAATAGCTTTTTTAAAAATGAAGAAAAGGAGCGTAAAAAGTTATTAAAACACTTTTCAATTAAGGAAAAAGACGCAAAATCATACTACGAATTTTTACGTTTCTGTGACCGACTATCTTTAATTCTATGTAAGGACGAAACCCCAGAAGGCTGTCGATTACTCGAAATCAATACTTCAATTAATGGCGAAACTTACTTCATAAAGAAAACAGCGGATGACAAACTTATAATTTCTCCTTGGCCTTTCAAAAAAGAACAATTCGAATTATCTGTGGAAGAACGGATTTTAAAGGAAACGCAATTTAAATCCTCGAAACAGTTTAAGATTGCTTTGAATAACACGATGCCTCAATCAAAAATCTGGAAAATTGCGGAAAAATAATTATGGCCTTCCCCATAATATTTAAATTGAGGACATAACCTTAATGCCTAATGTGATTTTATAAAGGAACCAAACTTTTCAACTTTGACAAAATTATCGATAACCAAAAAATTTTATTAGAACTATGAAAGATTTTGAACCTCAAAAGGTTAAAAAAGCAGAAGATAATCGTCGTGTTTTACGTCCTACCCAAACTGGGTTTTCAAGTCCGGCTACGCATTATAATGAGCCGAGAATTGACTTGAATGTCGTTTTGGTATCTAATTCAGATGCGACTTTTTTTATTCGTGTTATAGATGATTCAAATGCTGATTTTGGCATTAATAAGCACGACGTACTTATCATAGACAAATCTTTGACCCCGAAACATAATCAATTAGCAGTCGTGATATTAGTAGGAAGTTTTCAATTCATTAGAGTTGAGAATAGTTTTTTTGAAGAGGTCAGTCTTTGGGGTGTTATAACATACGTCATTAAATCTGTTCTATGATTGCTCTCGTAGATTGCAATAGTTTTTATGCCTCATGCGAACAAGTCTTTAGACCTGATTTGCAGAATAAACCTGTGATTGTTTTGAGCAATAACGATGGTTGTGTTATCGCTGCCAACAAGGAAGCAAAGGCATTGACTGATATTCCTATGTTTCAGCCTATTTTTAAGATCAAGAATTTACTCGATGATAACAATGTGACCTATTTTTCATCAAATTACACGCTTTATAGTGATATGTCACGAAGAGTCATGGATACTTTAAAATTGTTTTCTCCAATGGTAGAAGAATATAGCATCGATGAGAGTTTTGTAGATTTATCGCATTCTGCGAGAACTGATTTTGAAATCATTGGAAAAGAAATTAAAAATACTGTTCAAAAAAATACTGGAATTCCAGTAGGAGTTGGCATCGCTAAAACAAAGTCTTTATCAAAATTAGCCAATAAGTTTGCCAAGAAAATACCAGAACACAATTTTGTGTATGTTGTTGATTCTGAAGAAAAAAGACAGCATTTGCTGCGCAGTTTAAAGGTAAAGGACATTTGGGGTATTGGAAAGAAGCATGCCGAGAAGCTACAGAACAAAAATATTATGACCGCTTTGGACTTTGCAAATATGCCAGTCGCTTGGGTCAGGAAAGAAATGACCGTAATCGGCGAGCGTTTATGGCGCGAGCTCAATAATGTACCGTGCCTTGAACTTGTCACACTTCCTGATGCTAAACAAGGAATTGGAACTGCAAAGTCGTTTGGTTCAAAACTCTCTGATTATAGCCTGATTGAGGAAGCTTGTAGCTATTACGTTACGGAAGTTGCTGATTTATTGCGGCAACAAAATAGTTCTGCAATGCAAATTGAAATATCCCTACAAACGAACAATTTCAGCACTCACGATAAGCAATACAAAAACAAAATACTTATCTCATTAGACACGCCAACCAACAGTACCATTAAATTGACTCAAGTAGCCCTGCAAGGCTTGAAGCAAATCTATAAATCAGGTTATCGTTATAAAAAAGTGGGTGTCAATTTATCACATTTAGTTCCTGATAATCAAGTACAAACAAACTTGTTTGAATCCAAACAAAAAATTGAAAGTAATGAGATTACAAAAGTTATAGATGCTCTCAATAATAAATATGGTAAGAATAAAGTCAAAATTGCTACAGTTGGAAATCGCGAAAAGGAATGGGCATTAATAAAAGAACATCGGAGTCCAAGATATACGACACAATGGGATGAATTGTTGACGATAGGAAAAGCCAAATAGTGATGCCCATTTTCAAAACAGTCTGATAAAGTTCAAATGACTTTTAATTTACCAATAATTTATAGCATCCCTTTCAAATTCCATATTTTATACTCTTGATTTTTCTGAATAGGAGAATTAAATTTAATATGTCATTCCAGCCCAATCTTCCTTCATTCCGGTGCCTTTCATTTCGGGAAATGCGCTTCATTAAAAAATCTTGAACACAACAATAAAACTCGAGTTTTCCATTTTACTTTCCCTGTTCTCAAAAACAATCGAAGCAAAGACATTATTATCAACCCCAAAATTTAGTGTTAACTCTGCCTGATAAGAACTTTAAATATTATTCTGTTAAAAACAACACCATTGCAGCCCATTCCCTATCCATTACGTTGCTCTTCATTTCGGGAAATGCTTGATAATGGTTCAAATTCCGTAAATAATCAACCGAACCTATTTGCAAATATTTTTTTGTAAACCTATTAGTTTGTCAGAAGATGAGACAATTCTCATCACATGAATAATTCTTATTTTTGCTCTAATGAAATTTATCTATATCCAGACCCTGCAAATCGGGAAAAAAATTGAAATTCCGTATAGAATTACTATTGGTGATGAATATACTTTTAGCAAACCATTCGCATTTTTGATAAGACCGGAAATGACTATGGCAAAAAAGATTTATGATTCGCATCATCTTGACCGACAGGCACTACTGTCTGCACCACTATTTTGCGATATTGCTGATGAATTGATAGAATTATTTCTGGATGAAACACTCGTTTTTTTTGAACGAAAACAATTTTCACTTTTAAAATCCCAATTTAAAACGATAGGATATAATTTTAATGCACAACCTAAAATTTTATGGAATGCTGGCAATGACAAATGTGGAGAACGTACAGAGAGCTCAAGTTTAAATAGTGAAAGCGCTAATTTATATAGCGCACACTATGGTCGATTGTTTATTGGGTTTATGCATTCAATGGTTCGCGGTAAAAACGGAATAAACTCAAATCAAAAAGCGTACGACTCCAAAAAAAAGTCTTTTAATTTGTCCATTTATAAATCGGATCCAGGCGTTTATTTTTTTCTTGATGAGTTCAATAAAGTCTTGTACGTCGGCAAAGCAAAAAATATTAGAAAACGGTTGTCAAGTCATTTTTCATCTGCATCGGATGCGAATAAGATCGACTATTTCAAAATTTGTAGTATCACAGTAGAATACACCGGGAATGATATCATAGCACAACTTATCGAATCAGAAAACATTAAGTCGTTAAAGCCCTTTTACAACACACAACAGGTTATGGATGCTGCACCTTTTATCATTAATAAAGGACAGACGGCAAAAGGGATTCATCGTCTTAAAATAACCCGAAAAGATATTCAGGATAATATGCCTGAAAAACATTTTAATAAACTATCAGTCAAACAATCGTTGGAGGAATTTTGCACGGCAAATCAGTTATGCAGAAAACATTGTGGTATTGAGACTGTAAAAGGCCCTTGCAGTAATTATACGTTAAGACATGAGAAGTGCATTTGTGCTGGCAATGAGTCCATAGAATTATATAACCATCGTTTTGACATCGCATTCCACAATTTTCAGAATATTAAGACTCGGAAAGTTTATAAGCTGAAGGGAAGATCTTTGCATGAAGATGCGTTTATCTACACCGTTAATGGAATCTACAATGGATATGGGTTTATAGATAAAAACGATACAATTTCAACAGAAAATGATCTACTCGGAAATTTAGTCTCCATGAACAGTAATTATGACACCTCTAGAATTATCAGCGGATTATCAGAAACGGTTTCAAAAGAACATGTGCTTATTTTAGAGTAAGTGTAAACTTAAATTGTCATCTTGGTCATTTTATATACTACTTTTTCAAAGTATCAATAAAGGTGTTGACTCTTTTAACATTTTACTTATATAAAAATAATCTTAAGATTAATTATTGAGATTTTATGATTAAATCTTTTTAGTTTATAATGTTTAACTATATCTTAAATCAGATAGGAATGCTCAATCAGTATCATTCAGAGATCCGGCGTTTTTTAGAGATTTGCATTTGTATGTTTCCTAAAAAGTTTTAGTTAATTAGACATCCATTGCTCCTTCTGGAGTTTATTGAAACAAGTCTTGGATTGATTGCATTTTCAAGTCAACTTCGGAAATAACGTCCATTTTGCCAACCAACTTTTAAGACAAATCAATTCGCATACTTTGATCTTCAAATATTTAATTCGTCAATGGTCGCAGAAAGTTATTCTACTTTTAGGAGAGTGAAGGAAGGAATGAGTGTGATGGTTCATTTCAGATAATTTGAATTGCGCGCTTCCAGAGGAAGTGAGTTTTTGGGTATTTAACTTGTTGTTATGGTTGTAAATGTTAAATGTTTTTAGAGCTAGCATTTGAACTAAATGAGCACTTTGAACATTCCCATTCCCCGTATTTTTAACCTTTAAAATCGCACATGAAAATTGACTCTTTAGATAACGCCATCCTAAAAAAATCTTTAAAATCAAAAAAGATACACTCCGATGCGAAGCCGAAAAAATCAAAGAACGCTTTCCGAAAGCCAAAATTGATTCCATCTGTTTTGATGCTGACCACCTATCCTCCCCGAGAATGCGGCATTGCCACATATTCGCAAGATTTGTTGAAAAGCTTAAATCAAGTATTTGGGAATTCCTTTTCGGTAAAAATCTGTGCGTTAAATGATACAAAAAATCCTTTGGGCAAAACAGAGGCTCCAGAATATAATTTAAATACCGATTTGGCTTCCAGTTATAAAACACTGGCCTCTCAAATCAATAAGGATGCTCACCTTGAAATTGTTATGATTCAACATGAGTTTGGTCTATTCAATGGCTGTTCGGAGACGTTTGTGAATTTTTTGACGTCCGTGAAAAAACCAGTTGTTATTGGTTTTCATACCGTCCTTCCAAAACCTGACCATACATTTTTAGAACACATCAAGAAAGTTGCCGACTGTGTGGAATACATCATAGTGATGACCAAATCATCGGCCAATTTGCTAGTAGACGATTATGGTGTTGATGCTTCTAAAATACAAGTCATCCATCATGGAACACATTTGGTGAAACATAAGGACAGAAAGCGTTTAAAAAACAAATACGACCTTGATGGGAAAACGGTCTTATCCACCTTCGGGCTTTTGGGTCCTGGTAAAAGCATAGAGACCACATTAAATGCACTTCCTAACATTGTATCGGAATTTCCAGATGTCCTTTTTTTAATTTTGGGCAAAACACACCCTACACTGGCAGAATCTGAAGGAGAGACGTATCGCAATTCGCTTTTGGCAAAGGTAAAACAATTAAAACTTGAAAGCCATGTAAAATTTATCAATGAATTTCTTCCTCTTGCAACATTGCTGGAATATCTCCAACTGACTGATATATATCTTTTCACATCGATAGACCCATATCAAGCCGTTAGCGGTACCTTCTCTTATGCCATGAGTTCTGGTTGTCCCATTATATCCACTCCCATTCCACATGCAAAAGAATTTTTATCGGAAAACAAGGGGCTTTTATTTGACTTTGGTGATAGTGCTATGCTTGCAAAACAATTGAGAATTCTTTTAGGCGATAAAACCTATCGAAAAAATTTGGGTCTCAATGGACTACATGCATCCTCGGCAACCTCTTGGTTAAACTCGGCTTTGGCGCATGGACATCTCTTTAAAAACCTCTCCCACAGAATACATCTTAAGTATCAAAAGTCTAAAATAAAATTAGATCATCTTTATAGGATGACAACGCCTGTTGGATTGATTCAGTTTTCCAAATTAAATCAACCTGAAATTCGTTCGGGATATACTCTGGATGACAATGCTAGAGCTTTAATTGTGATTTGTGAAAATTTTAGATTGACAAGGGATGAAGAACTACTGGACTCCCTAACGGTCTATTTAAATTTTATATTGAATTGTCAGCGATATGATGGTAAATTCCTTAATTATGTAGATAGCAATAAACAGTTTACCACTCAAAATGATACTGAAAATTTAGAAGATTCCAATGGTCGTGCCATCTGGGCTATGGGTTGTTTTCTTTCAATAGAGGATATTCTACCTCCGAATGACATCTATTTATTTGAACGGGTAAGGGCATGTATAAATGACTTTTTGACTAATAGTTCCAAGTTTAATTCACCGAGAGCTATCGCTTTTATTATCAAAGGCTTGACAGAATCTGGTTTGTCAAAAACCGAATCAACCATTTATGACACATACACAAAACTAGGTTCAAAGCTGGCTAAATTTTACAAGTCTGAATCCAAAGAGAAATGGACTTGGTTTGAGCCCTACCTTACTTACGGAAACAGCGTGCTACCAGAGGCAATGTTGGATGTTTATAAAGCAACAGGCATTGATGAATATAAGGTGATTGCCTTTACTGCATTTAATTTTTTATTGGATCATTTGTTCATTGAAGATTCATTTCGAGTGATTTCAAATCAAAGTTGGTTTTTAAGAGGTGATTTGATAAAAGAATGTTCTCTGGGAGGTCAACAACCAATTGATGTTGCCTATACCATTTTGGCACTTAAAAATTTTCATGATGTATTTCCTTTGGAAGGTTACGAAGAAAAAATGGAACAAGCATTTAGTTGGTTCATGGGAAATAACCATCTGAAACAGATTGTTTATAACCCATGCACTACGGGTTGTTTTGACGGTCTAGAACTAACGAACGTAAATCTGAATCAAGGTGCGGAGTCAACCGTTAGCTATTTGATGGCACGATTGGCCTTTGAAGAACCTTCAACGTAGAATGTAGTTCTAAAAAGACAGAACGTCCTCTATTTTTTAAGCTCCTTAATCAATTCCGCAAGATTGACTGTGGCATATGAAGATGAATAGTCAGACACGGCGTACGGAATAATAAGTTCTTCATTATGTATAATGCTACCACATGAATAAACCACATTGGGCACATAGCCTTCGCGCTCTTCTTCACTTGGAGAAATCAATGGTTCTTTTAATCGGCCAATGACTTTAGTTGGATCTTCCAAATCGAGTAAGGAAGATCCTATACAATAACGTCTCATTGGTCCTACGCCATGGGTCAGGATGAGCCAACCATCTTCTGTGTAAATAGGCGAACCACAATTCCCAATTTGTGTCAAATCCCAGGCGAATTTTGGTTCCTGGATTTTTATAGGATCATTCCATAGTGTTATTCTGTCTGAAAAAACGACATAATTATTGTAACCGTCCACTCTAGCCAACATTGCATATTTGCCATTGATTTTTCTCGGAAATAATGCGAAATTTTTATTCTGTGCTGCATTGCCATGTAATGGCATAATCCTGAAGTTTAAGAAATCATTGGTTTGAAGTAATTTTGGAATAATAGTATGTCCATTATAAGCGGTGTATGTAGCATAAATAGTTTCCTCACCATCGTCTTCCGTAAACCTTACAAACCTGGCGTCCTCAATACCTCTGCTTTCGGCAGGAGAATTCGGAAAAATAACTCGTTCTGTGATATCGCTTTCCTCATGGAATTTCAAATCATAATAAGAATCCACAAGCCAAGTCATTTCATTTAAAGCAAGCTTTTTTGGATCCTCAATTTCTGAATCTTCCAATAACTTATTGACCGCATTTTTTAAATCGTAATATTCAAACTTATCAGGCAAGGGATTCATTATTTCATCAATATAGTCATCAGGAATACTGATTTCTCTCATTTTGTCCACGAATCGCCCTTTGTCATAAGACATTTTAAACCCGACGTCTGGCAAATCGATATGATTGTGCACCTTTAATACATAGAGATTATTATCTTTATCTAAAATAGCACGTCTAAAGACAATTGAAGATAGATGACCTTCTCCTGTAGCCCGAAAGGAAATGATGACCCTTTTCTCTCCTTCCTTTAAAAACGATTGGTCTAAATCCTCAATCATGGACGGATTGAACAGGGCCGCCGATTCTATTGAATATTCCATCGTACTGTAAGACCCTATTAGTGTTTTTTGGGGCTCTGTCAGATGTTTATACTCTATACCCATCCCATTGATGAGACCTTCAAAACGATCACAATGAAATTGAAATATTTTTTTTAGATTACGATGACGACCTTTGAATTCCTCAAAGGTTTTTTTTAATTCAGCCTCTACTTTTTCTTCCGAAAATTCTAGAATGCGATGTATCAAATTTTTGGTACGTTCCTCGCCATTATTGAAAAAACGTGTAACGACACGTTTAGAATCTGGTGTAAATTTTAAAAATTTACGTTGCACTTTTACTCCCATGGAAACAAGGTACTAAAAATAAAGATTTTAAAAACTAATGTTTGCATATTATTCATTACTATTTTTTTTACCACCACTATTTTCACCTTCCTTTGTTAATAAATCGACCTTTGGTGCTATTACCTTTTTTTCGGATTATACCACGGGATGCACACAATTATTATAAGTATTGATGATCTTATATTGATAATAACATAGCCTTTTTTAAAATATTGCATCCCAGCCTGGTTCATGTAGCAGTCTGGAAAAATTCCCTGCATTACAAAATTTAGGGTTCCTTGTAGTTGGGTGTAGTTACAGGATAAACATTGTTGAGATATTACTTTATGATAGCTAGAATTTAAGACTAGCTAAATTATTAAACAGTTGATAGAAGATTATGCCAATAAGTTTTCCAATTTAGTCTTCCATCGTTTCCAGTCGGGCATCATTTTGGCCTGGAGGGCAATGAATTTTTGGGTGTGGTCGCGGTGAATCAAATGACATAATTCGTGTACAATTACATATTCAATACATGCTTTTGGGGCTTTTATCAATTCTGGGTTAAGTATTATTTTCCCTTGTGGGGTGCAACTTCCCCAGCGTGTAGGTATGTCCTGTAAATAGATTCCTGATGGTTCTACATCAAGGTTCTTAAACTTTTCTATCAATGATTCAGCGAATTCGGCAAATTTGATTTTACTGCGTTGTAGGTACCATTGCTTCATCAGTTTTTCTCCTTTTGCCCTATTATCGGTCAACAATTCAAAATACCTTCCTTTGTAATGTACTTCGTTTTTATTCGAGTCTATCACTTGTAAGCGATACTGTCTTCCCAAATATAAATGTGTTTCCCCACTAATATATCTCCGTTTTGGTGTTTTGGGGTGAAAGGCCAAAAACAAATCCTTTTGTTTGAGTATCCAAGCTGCTTTTTTTCTGACTTTGAATTGAACAATCGATCAGGTGTATTTGCAGGGGCTTTGACCATACTTCCATTTCGGGTCTGATGGTAATACCCAGTGTTTTTCGGTCTGAAAAATGAATGGTATAGTCGATGGTTTCTGAACCAAACTCAATTTTATCCCTTTTCATTACTATCTCACTTCTGCAACTTCCACCATTTGGTCTGCCATTTCGTCGATTTCCTGAAAGGAGAGTTCTATAACGCTTTCATTCTCTAATCAGGTTTGTATCTTTGTGTTCCCGTCTTCGGTTTGGTAAATTATAAGTTGTGATGCCATTACTACGCTAAATTTAAAAGCTCCGCAATCAATCCATCATTTTGGCGTTCCAGTTCCAAAATATCCTTGGTCACATCTTCGCTATGCGCAACGGAGTGTGCTAATAGAAATAGTTGTCAAAGCTAATCTCATCGTCCACAATAGACCAAATGAAGGAGACTAATTTATTATGTACTGATGTATTCATATAAGGATTGATGTATTGCTGATAAATAGATGGCCTATAAAAAAGCCGCTATTCAACATAATTATTTAGGGAGAGTATAAATATAAGAAGATTCATTTTAAAATCAAGCTAATTAACCATGTTGATAACATTTACCATTCCCAGTTTTAGTCATCCGCTTACAGCGCGTTCCAGTCTTTGTTTTGCCTGTGCATTGTGTGGCGGTAGCTTTGGGAGTGGATGATACTGGTTCAATTTTAAATTGCTGGGAATTTTCAACAGGTTTTAAGTTTTTAGTTATCGCATTTGGCTTACAAACAGAACAGGCCATAAAACCTCTTTCTTTGGCAACGTCCAACGTGACTTCTTTTTTAGAGTTTTTGAGATAATGACAAGTGCTCCTATGATATTTTTCGCCCGTCTTGGTGACATAGACGTTTTGTGCTGTCACTCCGCAAGCGTATGCCATGAATCCCAAAAAAAGAAGAAGTTTTAATGATTTCATATTATTATGGGTTTTTCTTCTTTTTAATTGTTCTCCATTCCCAAGGGGCTATGGGGTTTGGGTCTTGCCAGAGGCCTACCTTGTTTTCTTTTGCGGTGTCTTCTAATAACTGTAATGTTGAGTCGTTGGAATATCTCACAAAGTGCCAAGCGAGACCGTTTTTTACCAATTGATGGCAGAGACTTAAGGAATCGTTGTATGTGACATTACTAATATAGCGTTTGTAGCGATCTGTTTTTAAGATGTTGATAGTGACAGTCTTTCCAAAGATGGCGTTGGAGGTGAATTCTTTTGCTTTTGCAGAAAAGGCTTGCTTTTTTTCTGGGCAGTCTATGTTTGCCAAGCGCACTTTTACCAATGTGGAATCTGCTGTTAGGAGTTTGAAAGAGTCGCCGTCCATTATGCCTACAACTTTGCCTGTGAGGGTCTGGGCACTGGATGTCAGGCTTACTAAAATAAAAAGAATAGTCAGGCTTGTTTTGAGTCTCTGCATCCTTACATGACCTTTTGTGCTAAATATTTTTGGACTTCATACACATCAATACTCTTGTTGAATTTCTTGCTGACCGAAGGGACATTTTCACTGGATATCCAGATTTTCAGTTCGGCATCCAAATCAAAAGTGCCAGAAGTTTCCAAGGAGAACCTGGAAATGTTTTTATAGAGCATGGACCTGTACTCTACTTTACTGCCCGTTAGACCTTGGACATCTATCAAAATCAAACGTTTGTTGGTGAACATAAAGACGTCTCTTAAAAGAGAAAAGCCTAGCTCAATTTGTTCGCCATCAATGAGCAATCGCGCATATTTTTCTGTGAGTTTTTCTGCGGAGATGGTATCGGCGTTGCCTAGTAGTTTGTTGAGGAGCCCCATTTATGGTAATATGTTTTTTAATTGATTGGTTTGTGGTTGATAAATATAGTCATAATGAGTGCGATTCCTACAACCACGTTTATTATGTTCCAAACACCTCGTCCTAAAGTGATTTTAAAGATGGACTGGAAAAGAAATGCCAAAGCACCGAGGATGACCACTTCTGTTTTTTTATCTTCTTGTTTGGCTTAATAAGCTAGAATTGCAAAGCTAATTTGTATTGCAAAAGATTCAATTTTTGCATCCCTTTTTATCGCAACTAATAGTTTCGCTTGAATCAACCCAATGACTTGGCTTTAGTGTGGTATCAAAACCACAGCCCGTGTTGCCGCCATCTTGACCCCTATGGACTTCTGAAGTTGGTATGTGTTTTACTGCCATAATGCTGATTTTAAATATTAATTAACCAAACCTAACCCCAACAAAAATCAAAACCATGCGGAATTCCGCATGGTCTTAAAAAAATTTTAAAAATTCTGTTTGACTCGAAATATAACACAATCTCATACAAATTATTCACTAAGATGGGTGCGTATAATAACATCAGGATATATGGAAAAGCCTATAAAGTTATATTATATCCGGTCACCAATCATCCGTCATCCGTCATCGATCACTCAAACCCACAACAAACAACAGACACTCCCTAGATACTCCCTAAATAATCCATGGATGCTGTCAGAAATGTTAGGTCCTCCGAAAGGCATTAAAAAAGACACCCGTCCTTCAACGCCACCCCAACCCTATAATTCCCTAATCAATCGTAATTCGTAATTCGTAAATCGTAATTCGTAAATCGTAAATCGTAATTCCAAAAAAGCCTCCGCGACCCGCCCTAGTTTTTAATAATATCCCTAATGATTAAAATACGGGTCGCTTCAGCTTTAGGCTTTTAAAGAGTGAACCATAGACAAACACTTATGACATGAAAACAGCTCTCGTTTCATCTAACCCTCTATTATTTAAAACTTAAGATGCCTTCTATTTCGATAAATACTCAGGACACTCCTATTAAAGTATGTAAACATAAAGACAACTATAGAAATAGGCTTGCGGGATTCCGCACAAGGCTGCATTTTTTTTGAAAATAACTAAATTACCCTGCACTGAAGGTACATGGGTTTTTGAAACGGGACTGAGTCCCACGTAACTATATTGCCACGGATACACGACTATTTTTAAATTATTTATTCGTGAATTCGTGGCAAAACCCACAGAATTTAGTTTTTTCGCACTCCTGAAAGTGCTGCATTTAAATTGCAGGGTTTTAACCATTAAATTGAGACTAATAAACTTAAATCAAGCCCCTATCTATGGCGATGGCAATCAATTGTTCGGAAGTCTGGGCATTAAAAAGTATTTTTAAATTGGTCAGTCGTTTCTCGATACTCCT
>JBBSLN010000018.1:0-14350 GCA_038255205.1 Flavobacteriales bacterium | reverse complement strand
CACTCCGATAGAGCTTATTTGGATTTTCCCTTTATCACCTACAATGATATCGCTCCGATGGAGCTTATTTGGATTTTCCCTTTATCACCTACAATGATACCGCTCCGATGGAGCTCATTTGGATTTTCACTTTATCACCTACAATGATATCGCTCCGATGGAGCTCATTTGGATTTTACCTTTAACCATCTATACAGTCATGTCGCTCCGATGGAGCATATTTGGATTTTCCCTTTATCACCTACAATGATACCGCTCCGATGGAGCTTATTTGGATTTTCCCTTTATCACCTACAATGATATCGCTCCGATGGAGCTTATTTGGATTTTCCCTTTATCACCTACAATGATATCGCTCCGATGGAGGTTGATTGGGCTCGCCTTTTGTTTTATCTTATGAAATATATAAATCGGAAAGTAACATTAAAAAGAGAAGCTCCAGAGGAGCGATATCTTTGTAACAAAACGCCCACTCCGAACTAAAAAGCTGCAGAGCAGCGACATCTTGGTCACGGTTTTGAGTAATCAATTTAATTTTAAAGAGCAATAGTAATACTTAGAATTACCAAAATATTTAGCATAAAAAAAGACACTTCGTTAAAAGTGCCCTTACAATCTATAAATTAAAACTATTTAAAATTAAGCGTCTGCGGTCGGACTGATTTTTTTACTCGATTCCATTGAAATCGCTGAACGATCAAATTTAATCTTTCCAGCCAAGGTTTCGATGACGCAACTATTGTCTTTGTCATTAAGGCTATTAACCTTACCATACATTCCACTTTTTGTAATGACCTTGTCGCCTACTTTTAATTCGCTTGCAAACTTTTTTTCTTGTTTGGCCCGCTTCATCTGTGGTGCAATCATAAAAAAATACACTACAGCGAACATTGCTATAATTGGTAAAAAAGAACCTAAATCTCCCATTCTATAAATTAATCGTGGTTATGTCCTTCGTGACCTGGTTGTGTACTACTTTTGACTTTACCTGCTGCACCTGCCGGCAATGCCTGTTGTGCAGTTGGCATTTGATTGCTTACAGCTGAACCTGCTTCGTTTTTAGGAGCATTTGGATCCGCTTCAACAAATGCTTTGATAGATACAGCTTCTGTACCTTTTTCAGTGTTTGTAGTCAAAGTGATTGTTTTAGTGATTAGGTTACCGTTCCCTTTTCCGTTGAATTCTACGGTAAACTTACCTGTTTCACCTGGCATTACTTCTTTAGTCCAATCAGAAGGAACAGTACATCCACAAGTACTTTTGATGTCACTAACGACCAATGGAGAAGAACCTACATTCTTATATTCAAAAACAGTTGTAACAGGAATCCCGTTTGGAATCGTTCCAAAATCGTGCTCTGTTTCGTTAAATTCGATAGACGGCAATTTTCCAGAATTTGCATCTCTTGCTGCTGCTTCCGCTACATTATCAGAATTGATTTTGCTTTCGGCATTGTCTTTACATGAAGTAAAAGCTACCATACATAGTGCGCTTAAACCTAAAATTACTTTTTTCATGGTATGAATATTTATTTATTATTTAAATTTGAGGGCATAAAAGTAGTGAATTTTTGCTTATTACATCAATCCTCTGCCCATTTTATTTAGTTTGCCTTCTACCGTATACTCCTTCACAATTTTATCTAAAATGCCATTTATAAAAAAGCTGCTTTTAGGTGTTGAATACTCTTTAGCAATTTCTAGATATTCATTAATGGACACCTTTACTGGTATAGAAGGAAATTTTTGGAACTCACAAATTGCCATTTGAAGTAGGATAGCATCCAAGTTTGCGATGCGGTCAGAATCCCAATTAACTGTTTTTGCCGCAATTTCCACATTAAACTTTGAACGATTCAATAGTGTTTTCTTAAATAAATCAATTGCATATTCCCTATCTTCCAAATCTTTATAAAGTCGCGGTGTAAAAAAACGCTCTGATGCATCTTTCTTGACTTTGCGTAATAATTTTTGAATGATAGTGTTGATAACTGGCAAATCATCAATCCATGTCAACTTCTTGTCTTCAATATACTCATAAAGCTTTTCATTTGGTGCTATTATATCCGAAAAGACATCGACTATAAAATTTTTATCCTTTTTAAAATCAGATGTTTTGGTTGCCATGTACTCTTTAAAGAGATCACTTTCCAAAATCGCTTTGAAGATGATATCAACATATTCAAAATCGAGATACCAATAATCAATTTTACGATTTTCTAACTCGGTTTTAAGCACTTCATTGTTCTTCAGGAGTTGAAGCAATTCATTGTTTACAAACTTTTTATTCGGATTTTTTTCTTCTTGGGTAGCTAGATGCTTTTTTTGGGTTTTCTCTTGATGGTCTTCCGCACGCTTTTGTATTTCAATTAGCAGGGATAATTGCATCAAGTATAGGTCGTACATATTCTCCAAGCTATGAAGCAAGAATTTTTCATCTTTCTTAAAATCATCACTTTCAGAACCATCAAAGGCATATAAGGTTTGCATGACTTTGATACGTATGTGTCTTCTATTTAGCATCTACAAAGAACTTTACAATTAAAAAGGGCGACCTTTTTCCACATCGACAAGCTCTGTGATAAATTTCGCCCTGCAAAAATAGTATTATTTTATGATTGAAGAAACCTAAATTTCTATAAACTTTTTATTTTAAATTTTCCATTCGACGTGCCTCAATGCGCTCTTTTGCGACATTAACGGCTGCGATATGGGTTGTGATGTCATGCGATTTAGCACGCTCTAAAATTTGTAATGTCGTATTATAAATATTTTCTGTCCTGCGCACGATTTCCTGTCTGCCATAATTTTCCAATTCGGCATACACATTTATAATACCACCTGCATTGATTAAAAAATCTGGTGCGTACACAATGCCCATATCATGAAGCATCTTGCCGTGTTTGTCTTCCGCCAACTGATTATTGGCCGCACCAGCAATGACTTTTGCTTTTAATTTCCTGATAGTATCATCATTAATGGTAGCTCCCAAAGCACACGGCGCATAGATATCCATTTTCTCACTGTACAAATCCCGTCCTCCATAAATGGTAACGTCATATTTATCTCGTACACTTTCTAGTCGCTCTTGACTAATGTCGGCAATCGTAACTTTAGCACCTTCATTGACCAAATGTTCGACCAATGCTTCGCCAACATGGCCAATACCTTGTACAAAAACAGATTTATCTTCTAGAACGTCAGAGCCAAACCTAAATTTAGCAGCAGCTTTCATGCCCATAAATACACCGTAAGCTGTAATTGGAGAAGGGTTTCCCGCGCCTCCTTTACTTTCGGATATTCCAGTAACATAAGGCGTGACTTCTCTAACGGTATCCATATCTTCAGTGTTCATTCCCACATCTTCCGCGGTGATATACTTACCACTTAAGGAGTGTACAAACTCACCAAATTTGCGCATCAATTCTGGTGTTTTTTGAGTTTTTGCATCACCTATTATGACCGCTTTTCCTCCACCAAGATTCAATCCTGTGATGGCAGCCTTAAATGTCATTCCACGGGACAAGCGCAAAACATCATTTAAAGCTTCCCATTCATTATTGTAATTCCACATCCTGGTGCCCCCTAGAGCAGGCCCCAAAACCGTGTTGTGAATACCAATTATTGCTTTTAAACCAGTATCTTTGTCGTTGCAAAAAACGATTTGCTCATGGTCATCAAAAGAAACCTGACCAAAAACTGGATCGACTTTAATAAGCTCTTTTGAACTTATGATCTCTGAAATCATATCATTAAAATTAGAATATGCGTTTGTAGATTATCTAAAAACAGAGCACAAAAATAAACCAATATTACAGTATTAGCAAAAATATAGACTTTAAAATGCGATATTGTTAAAATCTTAAGTGAACCCAAATTACTGCAATGAAAGAATTAAAACATATTAATAAATATTTTTATAAGTACAGATACAGACTTCTCTCCGGTATAGTAATTACCATCATTGCACGAATATTTTTATTATTCACTCCAGAATTGGTCGGATCGTCTGTCGATATTATTGACGAATATAGAAGGGGTGTTGTGACAGATATATCTATAGTCAAAACAGAACTGCTTACAAACATACTTTACATTGTTGGCGCAGCCATAATAGGAGGTGTGTTCACATTCTTGATGCGTCAGACCCTAATAAACATTTCTCGATTTGTGGAATACGACTTAAAGAATGAAGTCTATCAGCAATACCAAAGATTATCACTTAATTTTTACAAGTCAAATCGAACAGGCGACCTAATGAATCGTATTAGTGAAGATGTTGGTAAAGTTCGAGAATATGTTGGTCCAGCCATTATGTATAGCATCAACACCCTGACATTGTTTGTAATTGCCTTATACTTAATGTTTCGTGAAGCGCCTACTTTAACTCTTTATACAATTATTCCGCTTCCCATTTTATCTTATTTTATATATGTGTTGAGCAAAAAAATACATAAAAAAAGTACCATTGTACAAGTCTGGCTATCCAAACTATCCACGTATTCACAAGAAACCTTCAGTGGTATTTCGGTGATTAAATCTTATGGCATAGAACCACAAATTAATTCTGATTTTGAAACACTTTCATTGGAAAACAGACAGAAGAATCTTGATTTGGTCAAAGTTCAAGCCTTATTTTTCCCATTGATGATTTTTTTGATTGGATTGAGCAATATCATTGTCATATACATTGGTGGTGTGCAATATATGAATGGTGAAATAGAAAGCCTTGGTGTCATTGCCAAATTTATCATTTATGTGAATCTGCTCACATGGCCAGTAGCCACGGTCGGCTGGGTCACTTCTGTAATTCAGAGAGCAGAGGCATCACAAAAACGAATCAACGAATTTTTGAAGCAAGAACCTGACATTAAAAATAAAGTAACCACGCATTCTAAAATTGATGGTCAAATAGAATTCAAACATGTAACATTCACCTATCCTGACACCAATATTCAAGCGCTTAAAGATGTCAGTTTCGAATTGAAGCAAGGAGAAACTTTGGCAATCCTTGGTAAAACAGGATCTGGAAAATCAACAATTCTTGATTTGATTGGACGATTGTATGACGTTCAGGAAGGTCAAATCAACATAGACGGTGTTCAAATTGATCAACTCAACTTAAACGATTTGCGCCAAAACATTGGATACGTGCCACAGGAGGCGTTTCTATTTTCTGATACCATCAGAAATAATATCATGTTTGGCAAGGAGGATGCGTCTGAAGAAGATGTCATTGCTGCTGCTAAAAATGCCGATGTCCATAAAAACATCAAAAAATTCACTAATGGTTACGATACGGTTTTAGGCGAACGTGGCATCACACTTTCAGGTGGACAAAAGCAACGAATTTCCATTGCACGAGCCATCATCAAAACACCCCAAATTTTATTGTTTGACGATTGTTTGTCTGCCGTCGATACCGAAACTGAAGAAACAATCCTTACAAACCTCATCAAGGTTACTCATGGGAAGACGACTATCATTGTTAGTCATCGTGTGTCTTCCGCAAAAAATGCAGATAAAATCATCGTACTGGAAGGCGGAAAAATCATCCAGGAAGGAACACATGAATCTTTGATTGATATAGATGGCTACTATAAAAATCTATATAATAAACAGCTCACGGAATCTTCTTTACATTAGGTGTTTATATGTTTTTAGTTGTCTATTCGGCTAAGCCTTCCTCTTCTTATATTCGCTTTGGTTAAAAAGATAATGTGATTTAGTTGGTTACTATTCTTTTTTTTTAGATTTTTGAGTCGCTAATAAAATAATTTTAAAAATCATGAGTGATACCAATGGAATGATGGAGAAAGAGGAAATTTACTCCAAAGTATTGAGAGCCGGCAGACGCACCTATTTCTTTGATGTGAGATCTACAAAGGCAGACGATTATTATCTAACCATTACTGAAAGTAAAAAATTCACTAATGACGATGGTTCTTTTCACTACAAAAAGCATAAAATCTATTTGTACAAGGAAGACTTTTCTGAATTTAATGAAATTTTAAGAGAAATGACCGATTATATCGTGGATGAAAAAGGTGATGAAGTTATCAGTGAACGTCATCAGAAAGACTTCAAAAAAGATGAATTTGATGACCATGACAATGCTGTAAATGATGCCTCTGACGAAGCTCCAAAAAACACCGAAAGTTTTACAGATATTAAATTTGAAGATATTTAATCGTTTTTTTTGTTAAATGCACCCCAAACCGTTACGTTATAGTGGCGGTTTTTTTATATTTATATCCTAACTGATACCAAATGAATTTATTAAGATCTCTTATTTTTTTAGCCACAACGGCACTTTTTGCACAAAACCAAAAAGAACTTAGATATTACTTGCCTCAAAACACAACTTATAACTTAAATATCCCAACACCGTCATCGGTCATTGGTCATGAAGTTGGGCAATGGCACGTTACCCATGATAAGTTGGTGCAATATATGTATGCTTTAGCTGCGGCTTCCGATAGAATCACTATCGAAGACAGAGGTAAAACATTTGAAGACAGACCTCTGCTATTGCTTACTATTACGTCTCCAAAAAACCATCAAAATATCGAAACGATACGCACAGCCCATATCGCTTCAACTGACAATGAAGCGGCTATAGATGCGTCATCAATGCCTATTGTGGTTTATCAAGGGTTTTCTATTCATGGCAACGAACCAAGTGGATCCAACGCGGCACTTTTGGTCGCTTATTATTTGGCCGCTGCAGAGAGTGACGAAGTTGAAAATTTGCTCGATACCGTTGTTATCTTATTGGATCCTTCCTTTAATCCAGATGGACTGCAGCGTTTTGCATATTGGGCCAATTCCAACAAAAACAGCAACTTAAATCCGGACCCAAATGACAGAGAGTACAACGAGGTATGGCCAGGAGCGCGAACCAACCATTATTGGTTTGATATGAATAGGGATTGGCTCCCAGTACAATTACCAGAATCTAGAGTTCGCATTAAAACATTTCATGATTGGTTGCCAAATATTTTAACCGATCACCACGAGATGGGAACTAACTCCACATTTTTCTTTCAGCCGGGAATTCCGAGTAGGACACATCCACTGACCCCAAAATTAAATCAGGAGTTGACTAGAAAAATTGGAGATTTTCACGCCAAAGCATTGGACAAAATTGGCTCGTTGTACTACACCGAAGAAGATTATGACGATTTTTATTATGGGAAAGGCTCTACCTTTCCTGATATCAATGGAAGCATTGGCATTCTATTTGAACAAGCCAGTTCCCGTGGCCACATACAAGAAAGCGACAATGGTATTATCACCTTTCCATTTACCATTCGCAATCAGTTTACTACAGCCTTATCAACCCTCGAAGCTGCGACCTCCTTGCGTGAAGAGATTTTAACTTATCAGCATAATTTTTATAAAAATGCAAGAGCCGAAGCTTCAAAAGAGAATGGTAAAGGAATTGTCTTTGGCAACGAAAAAGATGCGGCATCCACGTATCATTTGGCCGAGATAATAAAGCGTCATCGCATAAAGATTTATGAGATAAAAAACGATTTTACTGCCAATGGTAAACAGTTTAAAAAAGGCTACAGTTACATAGTTCCAAAAAACCAAAAAAACTCACGTTTGCTCAAAGCCATGTTTGAAACACGTACGACATTCCAAGACAGTTTATTTTATGACATTTCGGCTTGGACATTTCCGCTTGCTTTTAATTTAGATTATGAAGAGGCTAGCTCTACTGCAAATTTAGGGGATGAAGTAAATACACTGCAATTGAAAGAAGGCAACCTAACTGATAAAAGTAGCTATGGATACGTTATGCAATGGCATGAGTACTATGCACCAAAAGCCTTGAATATGTTACTTAGCAATGATATAAGAGCAAAAGTGGGCATGAACCCTTTTAAAATCAATGGAACAACTTATGATTATGGCACCATTTTTATTCCAGTACAAAATCAATCTAAAAACGCTGAAGAGTTATTTGTTTTTTTGAAGGAAGTTGCTGAACAAAGCCATATTCAAATTGAAGCCATTTCTACAGGATTGACGGAAGGTATCGATATGGGAAGCCGACAGTTCTCGACACTAAAGGAACCAAAAATAGCCCTAATCGTTGGTGACGGGGTAACCTCCTCCGATGCAGGAGAAATTTGGCATTTACTAGATCAACGTTATGCTATGAGGGTTACTAAACTAGACACCAGAACTCTAATCAAAATGGATTTAAGCAGATATAATACCATGATTTTGCCAAACGCAAAATTAGATTCGATGGTGGCCAAAAAATTAAAATCCTGGGTGAGTGAAGGTGGAACATTAATTGCCTATGAAAATACAATTCGCTGGTTGCAAACCAATAAATTGGTAAAACTCGATATGAAAAAGACCAAATTGACAGCAAAGAATATCACTTTTGAACAGAAAGATGATTTCAAAGGGGCCCAGCTGGTTTCCGGTGCTATATTTGAAGCTAAAATCGACCGTTCACACCCTATTAATTTTGGATATAAAAACGCAACGCTTCCCTTGTTTAAAAATGATACCATTATGATGGCACCAGACAAGGAAAGCTATAATAATCCTATCCAATACACAAAAAATCCGTTGTTGAGTGGTTACATTTCTAAAGTCAATTTAGATAGCTTGGCCAATACTGTGCCTTTTCAAGTGAAACGTTTAAAAGCTGGAAAAGTGGTCCTTTTTACTGACAACACGAACTTTAGAGCATTTTGGTATGGCACCAACAAACTTTTGATGAATGCCATATTTTTCCGAGAAGAATTGTAGACCATTATAAAACTGGCAAGCCATTTTCTACTACATTTTCTGGTTGTAACAATATGACATCTTTGCCATCGACGGCACCAATGACCAAACATTCACTCATGAATTTCGCAATCTGTTTTTTAGGGAAATTCACGACCGCAACAATCTGTCGGTTTAGTAATTGTTCTTTTGTGTAAAGTGTTGTAATTTGCGCTGATGACTTTTTGATTCCCAAAGGGCCAAAATCAATCGCTAATTGATAAGAAGGATTACGAGCCTCAGGAAAATCATTGACTTCGATGATTGTTCCGACTCGCAAATCGACTTTGGAGAATTCTTCAAAAGTTATTATCTTTTCCATTGGATAAAAATAGTATTTTTCAAACTAAATAAAAACAATAATATGTCTCAAATACAGTCAAACATGTTACCCCTTGGTACAAAAGCTCCTGATTTTAAATTGATGGACACCATTACGGACGAGAATACAACTCTTGACGAATGCCGAGGACTAAATGGCACAGTGATTATGTTTATTTGCAACCATTGTCCTTTTGTAAAGCATGTGAATGCTGAACTCGTGCGTATGGCAAAAGATTACAAATCAAAAGGGATTGATTTTATCGCCATTAGTAGCAACGATGTCGAACATTATCCACAAGATGCACCTGACAAAATGAAGGAAACCGCTAAAATCGAAGGGTATATCTTTCCTTATCTTTATGATGGCTCACAGCAAGTTGCCAAGGCTTACAAAGCGGCCTGTACGCCAGACTTTTTTGTGTTTGATGACCAATTGACTTTAGTTTACAGAGGGCAATTAGATGACTCTCGACCAGGCAATGGAAAGCCCGTGAACGGCACCGATATCAGAAATGCGCTTAACGCATTGCTAAATAAGGAATCGATACCTAAAGATCAAAAGCCAAGCATTGGCTGTAATATCAAGTGGAAACCTTAAGAGGAATCATTTGTTGGCAGTTCATTAAATGCGTTATCTTTTTAATAGAATTCGTCAATTGAAGTTAGGATAGATTGCTATTTTCGCGTTGCGATTACAAACCATCTTATGAAAAAAATCCTTGGAATTATTGTCTTGGCCTTATTGATCTTTGTCATATTGATGTATTGGTCACTTAACACTAAGCCTAAAAGCATTGAAAATTCAATTCTAATCAATTTTGATCCCGTTGAAAACGTAAACTTCAGGGAACATGATTCAGTACTCGTTGCTGCTAGCACCCAATATAAAAGTACCGAGTTAAAACGACTCATGCAAGGAGAGCATTATAGAAAGGCATGGTCTACACCCATAAAAGTTCCAGTTGTGTATTTAGATACCCTTTTTGGTGGTGTTAAAGTCATCGATGAAGGTGGTGGGAAACAGACTCAATCTCTAAAGTTATTAGCGGCCAATGGCATTCACTATACGTTGAGAAGCATCAATAAAGAACCCGGTGCACTTATCCCAGAATTTGCCAAAACTCTTGGACTCGAAAATATTGTAATCGATGGAATCTCTGCGCAACATCCTTATGGGGCCATTGTAGTTGCGCAATTAGCACAGAAGGCCGGTATTCTGCATACATTTCCTAAGATTATTTTTGTCCCTAAACAACCTACGCTCGGTTCTTACAACGATGTTTATAGCAATCGTCTTTATCTTTTAGAGCACGAAACCGAAAGTGAAGTGAACTGGACTGACTACAAAAATGTTATTGAAATTATAGACACCGACGACTTACAGGAAATGAAGAAGATACATGGTGCACTCCTAAAAATTGACCAAAAAGCCCTAGTAAGGGCTCGGCTCTTTGATTTAATCATAGGCGATTGGGACCGACACCCCAAACAATGGGGTTGGGTCATTCAACTGCAAGGCGAATATTTAAATGCCATTCCACTTCCGGCTGATAGGGACAATGCCTTTTTTAACTTAGGGGGCATCATCCCCAGTTTGATTGCCAATAAAAACATCACACCGGAAATGCGACCTTACAAAAATGACATCGATTATTTGCCGGGATTAGTGCAACCTTTTGATGTCTATTTTTTACAGAAAACTCCAGAATCTGTGTTTATTAAAGAGGCTGAAGCGCTGCAACATCTTCTGACAGATGAAGTCATTGAACAAGCATTACGCTTATGGTCAAAAGAGCTTTATGAATTGGACGCGCATCACATTAGCGAAAAAATCAAGGCTCGCCGAAATGTTTTGGTGGACTATGCCAAAGGTTTTAAAAAAGTTTTGGACAAAAAATCATTGCTTACCGAACCGCTTAAAGGGTCCGAAGATTTGGAACTTTCTAAAGGTCAGCTGGCGTGTTTTGAATGTGATGCTGAGAGGTGAAAATTGGCTCGCGATGTTTGTTTACGTAAGACGAGAGGTGACTTAAGACCAAAGACTTAAAATTTCCTTAATGATTTGGACATAAGGCGTAGGACTCAAAAATATTAGAAAGATTTTTTTTGCTTTCATGATTATCAATTAGTAAAAAATCCGTCCTATGTCATACATCCCTTCAAGTCATGAATCAATTTCTTGATAAAAATCAACTTTTCAAGATTATAAATTATTCAACTGATTATCCGTTCCCTTATCGCTAATCGTCCAGAAGAAGCCCACAAAAAAGAATTGGTCAGCTGCTGGTTGTAATGAGCGCCTCGCAAAATTCCCATTCATATCTGGTGTATTGGCATATTGGTAACCATTCACATTCTTAAGGCCAAGTACATTGCTGACAGAGAGATACAAGATTTTCTGTTGGTCTATCAAATACGCCCAGTTGACGCTCAGGCTGTTGTAAGATTTTGTTTTAGAATTTAAAAATCCTTCCAAATTTGGGTCTGTATAGGTTCTCCCGGTAGCAAACCCGTAACTAAAACCCACCTGGCTTTTCCAATCTTCTATCCAATATTTTCCAACTATTGAAACATTATGGGTATTGGCAAAGTTAGGTTGTGCCGCCGTCGGATAATTTCTATAATCACGTTCCGTATCCAAATAGGAATAGCTCAACCAATAATCTACATTTTTCAAGGATTTGTTATCTCTCCAGAATAAATCAATTCCTTTAGCATAGGCATCTCCTGAATTGTTGAAATTGCTATCAAATCCCACAAATTCAGTATCATATTTAACCAAATTATTATAGTTTTTGTAATAAGCTTCAGCTCGAAATATCTTTCCTTCTGAATTGAATTGATAGTTCATAATGTAATGTGAGGTATTTTGTGCTTTTAAATCCTGATTGAACTTCAAGATGTCACTATTCTGATTCTGATAAAAACTACCATACGCCAATGACACTTGACTATTCATTCCTGTCTTATAGGCAAAAGACAAACGAGGTGCAAGCGAAATTTCTTTAAATAATTCGCTATAATCGGTTCGCAATCCTGCTTTTAAAGCTAGTTTTTTTGAGAAAATGATATCGGCTTCGGCAAAAGTTGATGCAATGTTATTATTGAATCCATAAGTAATTGGAGCGATAAAGTCATCCGAATAATTTTCATCGAAATTGGTCATAAAATATTCTGCACCAAAGTAGAGCTTGAATCGATTGCTAAAATTTCGCTTGAACTTCAATTTTCCATGAAACGAGTTTTCGGTATCGTCAATGTCACTATCGATGACGTTGACTTTTGTCTTAGCATAGGTGTAACTCATACCGCCAAAGACTGACCATACGTCATTCAACCGTCCTTGATATGAGCCGTTGAAATATAAGTTACTGTTGTTCAGCTTAAAGTGAACACCTTCAGCGATGTTGATGTCGTCTTGCGTCAGTTCAAAATTAGCATAATCAAAAGCTGAATATAATTTCAGTAAACCCGAATCAAATTTCTGTCTAAAGACAGCCTCTCCCGAAGCACTTTCAAACGGTTTATCCCAATCATTGCGGTCGGGAAATAAAGCAACATAAGGCGCCAAATTGATGTAAGAAGCATTCACGCTTAAGGAACTCTTTTCCCATTTTTGAGTGTTTCCGAGCGTTCCTCCTACTGTCATAATGCCAATATCCGTTTTGTTTTGGTCTGGTTCGTCAATAGTATTTAATAAAAGAACACTCGACAAGGCTTGACCGTATTCCGCCGAATAACCACCGGTTGAAAAGGTAATTCCGTCAAAGAGGAAAGGCGAATAGCGACCACGAGTCGGCATGTTGTTGGTCGTAGGGCTGTATGGTGTAAATACACGAATGCCATCGATAAAGATTTGGGTCTCATCAGCTTCGCCACCTCTTACGAAGAGTCGTCCGTCTTCTGCAACAGTTGACGTACCTGGTAAAGTTTGCAACGCACCAACAAAATCCCCAAGTGCAGAAGCAGTTGTCACTACATCCAAAGGCTTTAAAACAGACACCTTACTGTTATCTCCAGCTGAAAATGTTCCCGCAGAAAGCACCACTGCATCCAATGCATTGACATCCTCTCGAAGTTTTATCTGAAGATTTTTCATCAAACTCACATCGCATGCCATCATAAAAGTTTCAAATGATAAAAAGGAAACAATTAAATTCTGTGTGCCGGTTTCTTCCGTTGTAAACGAAAATTCGCCATCTACAGTTGAAATTCCACCATCATAAGTACCTTCAAGATAGATATTTGCGCCTTCGATTGGCATTCCATTAGTATCTTTCACTTTTCCATTGATAATTGTCTGGCCTAAAGTAATTGTTGTTATAAAAAGAGAAAATACAAAAATGACAGATTTCATGGTTGGCTGTTTTAACTGTTCGTTGATGAATTGACAGGACAAATTTGCGACCCTCTAACCGCATACAAAACTCTATCTGACTGAATTGTTGAAAATGTAGGATGAAATGAAAGGCAGTTGGCAGTCGGCAGTCGGCAGTCGGCAGTCGGCAGTTGGCAGTCGGCAGTTGGCAGTTGGCAGTCTAAAAATAAGTTCGATGAATAAGAACAGTACCCAAAATTATTAGTGAAAATTCGTGAAATTCGTGTCAAAAAACAGTTTTCTTTCGCAGTCACAGTCGCAGTCACAGTCGCAGTCACAGTCGCTGTCGTATAATTTGTTCAAATTGAACTAAACTTCCTATATTTAGGCATAAAATCTATCAATGCTAACGAAATCAGAACGCGCTTTTACAATTATCTTCTTTAGTATCCTTATCGCGGAATTGATTTGTGCAAGTGTAGAAAATTTATCGCAACTCCATTATATCACCAAACCATCTATTGTCATTTCATGAATTGTTTTTTTTATGGAAAGTAAATCGGTTTCGTTATCGATTAGAAATTTAACATTGATGGCTTTGGTATTTTCACTTTTTGGAGATGTGCTTTTAATGTTTGTTTAACACTCTCCAAATTATTTTATGTTTGGATTGATCGCATTTTTGTTGGCACACGTAATGTATATTTTGGTGTTTTTAAAACATCGGAATCCATTAAAAAAACTAATTTGGCCTATCACAGTTTTAGATGTCTATGGAATTGGACTTTTCCTATTCTTGAAGGATTATTTAGGAGACATACTCATCCCCCTTTTGATTTATATGTTGGTCATAACGATGGCAACGACCTCATTTTTAATGGAAGAAAAGCTGTCTGAAATAAGCTATGGTTTT
>JBBSLN010000017.1:0-14511 GCA_038255205.1 Flavobacteriales bacterium | reverse complement strand
GGTCAAATCGGGTCTGAGCTTACATATAAATTAAGGGAAATCCACGGTGACCGCAATGTCATTGCAAGTGACATCAGTTATTCGAATCCTGAAATTGTCAACTCCGGTATTTTTGAAATAGTTGATGCACAGGATTACGCTTCTATCCATATCTGTGTCGAAAAGCATAAAATAGATACCATTTATTTGATGGCTGCCATGTTGAGCGCCACAGGCGAGAAATTTCCAATGAAAGCATGGGATTTGAATATGAATTCCTTATTTCACGTATTGAATCTTGCGAAGGCAAAATTTATTTCAAAAGTATTTTGGCCATCGAGTATTGCAGTTTTCGGTCCTACAACCCCTCGCGAGCAAACGCCGCAACATACCATCATGGAACCAACCACTGTTTATGGGATTACTAAACAGGTAGGCGAACGCTGGTGTGAATATTACTTTGACAAATATGGTGTCGATGTGAGAAGTATTCGATATCCTGGAATCATCAGTTGGAAAACCAAACCTGGAGGCGGGACGACGGATTACGCGGTAGAAATTTATCATAAAGCGATTACAGATGGACATTATGAAAGTTTTCTGTCTGAAGACACTGAACTTCCAATGATGTTTATGAAAGATGCCATTGATGCCACCATCAAATTAATGGATGCGCCTGCGAATCAATTGAGTATTCGTTCTTCTTATAATTTGGCCGCAATGAGCTTTACGCCAAAGGACATTGCATCCGAAATTCAAAAACACGTTAAAGATTTTATCATTACCTACAATCCCGATTTTAGACAACAGATTGCTGACAGTTGGCCAAAATCCATTGACGATTCCTATGCAAGAAAGGACTGGCACTGGAAACATCAATTCGATTTAGAAAAAATGACCGATGAAATGATGCTTCAGTTGGAGAAAAAATATGCTGCTTCGGAGAAGTGATTGAGTTATTAAGCTATTAAGAGGAATTTTTGAGTATGTCATTTGAGTTGATGCTAAATCAGTTAATATCATGCTTTTAAAACCGTTTTTTTTATCTAAAAAAAGTGATGACCTATAGGGATTTCTCAATGGCAGAACTAGACCATTTAAATCATCAAAGTAGTTGGTCGTATAAATGGTCTTTTTAAAGAACTGTTGTTCAATGTAAGTCGAATTAATTGTATATTTCTCGTGTATTGCTATAATTCATGAGTCAAGCACAGCCAATCGATTCACAGTCAACACTTGTCAATGCTATCAAATCCAATGATTCGATAGCCTTAAAGTCGCTATATACCTCCAATTATCATAAAATTGAACACCTGGTTTTAAAAAACAGTGGCACTAAGGAACACGCAAAAGACATCTATCAGGAAGCTTTCATAAGTGTTTGGAACAACATCAAAAACGATTCCTTCGTACCTCAAACTGAAACTGCTTTGCAAGGCTATTTATATCAGATAGCCAAAAATAAATGGATGGATGTGCTGCGTTCCAAACGGTTCAAACAAACCATTGCAGTGTCAAAACTCAACCATTTTGAACCTGCTGATACTGCACATGAAAAAAATAATGATGACATTTTCAAAGAAAACCGATTAGAAGGTATAATGAATGTGTTCAAAACCATGGGCAGTCCATGTAAAGAATTGTTGACCACGTTTTATTTCGAAAAAAAATCCTTGCGCGACATCGCGGAAGAATTACAAATTGAAGAAAACACCGCACGAAACAAAAAGTACAGATGTATGGAGAAACTTCGTGAACTGGTGATAACTTCTCAAAAATAAAAAATTGAAACATAATAGCAACATATCTCAAGAATTACTGGAAACGGTCGAACGTTACCACAACCATACCATGCCGCAAGACGAACGAAAGACATTTGAGCAGAGACTTGAAAACGATGCCGAGTTCAATACTTTGGTAAACGATATTCAGTCTTTCCTTTATGGGATTGAACAACAAGCACTCAAGGAAAAATTGGAGGAGTTCCATGAAGAAATCCCCATCAGAATGGATACAGAACAAAAGGCATCAAAAGTACGACAGTTTCAATTTATGAAAATTGCCGCTGCAGCCGTCATCGTGATTGCTGTTGGTTGCTTTTGGTTTTTGAATGGTTCATCAAATGAACGCCTTTATGACAACTATTTCAAGCCAGACCCTGGACTGCCGACTACAATGAGCAGTACAGACAATTATGTGTTTTTTGATGCAATGGTCAATTATAAACAGGGCGATTATAAGAAGGCAATTTCCAAATGGGAAGTGTTACAGAATAAAGCACCTCAAAATGATACCATTAATTATTTTATAGGTGTGGCCTATTTGGCAGATAAAAATGTGGATAAAGCCATTCCATACTTAAATAAAACCATCAGTACTTCAAATAGCGTATTCATAGATGATGCTTATTATTATTTAGGCTTGGCATATCTAAAAAACGACCATATCGAACAAGCAAAAGCCGCATTTAAGAAAAGTAAATACGAAAACAGTCGGGAAATTCTAAAGGCCTTAAAATGATACTATGCCAAAGGCAAATCAAATCTTCGTTCTTCTTGTTTTGTTTCTCGGCGTCTCCAGCTATTCTCAAGATAGAGGAAAAGGTTCAAAGAAATTAGATAAACTTATCACTGAAAAAGAGTTTGTCAAGGCAGATTCTGTTCTTAACGCCACGATTGCCCAGCTAAATAATAAAAAAGATTATCTTTATTTATGCGATATGATTTTCTATGTCGGGAAACTGAGTTTAGAAAAACACCATGACAAAACACTTGCGACTACTGCTGTCACTAGTTTTATGAACACCATTAGTATTGCTACTGATTCTGCCAAGGTGAGACGTCAAGTGGAACTGGGCGCTGCCTCCTTTTATGAATTAATAGGTAATTCACAAAAAGCCTATGAGTGCAATCTAGCAGCCTTGAAATGGACGCATAAATGGAAGAAAGCCACTGGAGCTGATTATGGAAAAATACAGAATAATTTAGGAGTCTTAGCAGACCGAACTGGCGATATGACCTTGGCCTTGTCCCATGTTAGAAAGGCAATGCGCTATTTTGAATCAGACCCAAAAACAGATAAAGCAGACATATACAACTGCTATAATTCCATGGGTGCCAATATGTGGAACATTTCCAAGGTGGACAGCGCGCTTTACTATTTTAAAAAAAGTGAAACTGTCTTGAATTCTCTGGAAAAAACGCCTGACAATATTTATGGTCAGGCCATACTCCAAAACAATATGGCAGCGATTTACAGCACACAGGGCAATCTCAACAAAGCTTTGGAATCTATGAAAATTGCAATAAACGCCCTCAATGTCTATCTAAAATTGGATGACCGAGACACCAAAAAATCATCGGCTAAAGAATTTTTATATTCTGCCATTGAAAATTATGGCGGACTTTATAAAGATTTGGGAGATTATCAAAAAGCCTTGGAACTCTACACCTATAATTACAATGAAAAAAAGAAATACTTTAATCCCGACCATCCAGAGCTTTTCAAGGCAACAGTATCGTTAGGACAGATTTATCTCGATTTACGGGACTATGAGCGCGCCAATTTATATTTGGAAAAGTCCATATCCCACATTGAACGTACGCCTGGCAACAATTATATTTGGAATGCCGACGCCCACTTCGCCAAAGCAAAACTGAACGATGCACTCAATCAGACCATCGAGGCCAAAGAGAACTTTGAAGCAGCTGAACGTTTGTATCAGTTGGCATTGAATGGCGCCTATGACGAGATTTATTTGAACCTTATCGTCACAGCCTCTCATTTTTATGCTAAAAATAATGGTAAGGAAAAAGCCCTGAAGATGGCGCAAAAAGCTTATGATTATATTAAAGATAACCAGGGTGTGAACTCCTCGTTTGAAATACAACAAACTCTTAATTTGGGTGAACTTTATTTTGAGTTACAAGACTATTCCGCTGCTCTCGCCAAAAGCAATGAAAATCTTGACCTACTTAAAAAAACACTCCCAACACAAGGTTCTATAAAAGATTCAACGGTTATCTATACGTATCAACCTTTGACAATGCTATTAAAGACCCAATCAAAATACCAACTTCAAAATATTAAAAATGCCTCCTTTCTATCTCAACAGTTAGCAACTATTGACACCGCAATCGCCATCATCGAACAGCAAAAAAAGAATGTAGGAGATGAAACGAATGTATCTATTCTATTGGAAGACAATTCAAGAATTTTTGAATTTGGAAAAAAACTGTCCTTGGAATTATATGAACAGACTAAGAATAAGAAATACCTCAACAAAGTTATTAGTTTGAATGAGTCTATATTATACAATAGAATCCGGTCGCATTTGAATGCCAGTTCATCTATGGTCTATAAAAACGTTCCGCAAGAAGTTCTGAAAAAGGAAAAAACATTAAAATCAAATCTTCGCCAAGCATTAAAGGATGTGGATAACATGGCTGCCTATTTTAATATTGAAAACGAATGGAAATCATATCTCGAAATGCTCAAATCAAAATATCCTAAATATTATAATTTGCGATTTGCCTCCATCTCAAAATCATTGGATAACCTATCAAAAAAAGTCCCTGAAAATTCCACTATCGTTCGTTATACTTATATAGATGATGGATTGTACGCCATGGTCATTTCGAGAGATATGTCAGAAATTTATAAAATAAATCAAGAAAATCTTTCCGAAACCATTTCGAAATTTCAGAATGCTTCTAATTTGATGGAAAACCATTTTAAAGATTTGCATCAGTTGTATTCCCAATTATGGAAACCCTTTGAAAATGTCATCACAACCGAAAATGTCATCATCATTCCTGACCGAGACTTGTTCAATTTGAGTTTTGAAATGTTGACACCAAAAGTCATTTCGTCTTATAAGGAAATGGCAACAAATAGTTTGCTTTCAAAATATGTCATTTCCTATAACTATAGTTTGTTCCTGCTCGATTCAGAACAAAAAAGTATTGGATACAAAGAGGATTTCGTAGCATTTGTTCCAGAATTTGATGAAAAAATGAAGGATGACTATAAATTTTCGATTCGCGATTCCATGTCATTAGACAAAGCATATCTAACGCTTTTACCACAACCGTTTACTAAAAGTTTGGCTGAAAATTCCACACGACTGTTCAAAGGGAAATCATTTCTTAATGAAAATTCCACAGAGCAAATTTTTAAGAACAACGCCAAAGAACACAAAATCATTCATATTGGGACGCATGCTGAATCCAATAACCTCTCACCAGAATTGTCGCGTTTAGTGTTTGCAAAATCGTCTGACACCCTCAATACCGACGATAATTACCTCTACACCTACGAAATTTACAATACGAATCTATCCTCCAATTTGGCCATTTTGACGGCTTGTGAAACAGGAAAACCAACCTATCAAGCTGGAGAAGGTATGATTTCATTAGCACATGCTTTCAATTATGCGGGCAGCGAAAGTATTTTGACCAGCCTTTGGAAAATTGATGAACAGTCAAGTGCCAAAATTGTAGCAATTTTTTATGACAATATAAAAAAGGGCATGTCAAAAGATAAGGCCTTGCAACAAGCCAAATTAACCTATATTTCCAATGCGGAAGGCAGGACCATCAATCCGGAATATTGGGCAGGATTGGTGTTGATTGGTGATACATCTCCCATTGAACTTAATGCCTCAACGACATGGATTTATTGGGTATTTGGTGGTTTATTTATAGTGATAGTTCTATTTTTCCTTCTGAGAAGTCGTCGTAGTCAATAAAAAAAGAGCTGCCAATGAAGACAACTCTCTATGTAATAAACCCTAAAAAAATGTCCCTAGATTAATAGCATGCGGTTTATTATAGTTACATCGGAATCGTTTGAAAATGTCATCATTGGATTTTGTAAGTTCAAATGATGATGTAAAAAATTAATTTCCATTTGTCGGAAATATTAGTTTCGATAATCATCAATCTTAAATTCCCTCCAAGTTTCGCCATTAACGAAGCTATTTTTGTTGGGGTCGTCATATGTAGTGTTGGTACCAATGTATTTATTCTGGGAATTTACCCAATAACGGTTGCTGGTATTATCGATTTTATGCCGACTCCCCGATTCGGGATCTACGATATTTACTTTACCAAGAATTGCATCAGACACCATCTCATTTCTTCTCGAAATCGCTTCTTGATTGGCTTCCCACTGCTTTTGTTTGTTTGAAATTGACTGTTGGTTTGCCTCCCACTGTTGCTGCCGCTGCGCCATACCTCTTTTGAATTCAGCTTCCCTTTGGGCATGTGCCTCATTGCTCTGTCTTATAGCAAATTCTGTTTTCTGATTCATCGCATTCATCCATTGTGGATTTATTTGTTTATTCAGCAAACCATTAAGATAATCCTGTTTGGCCTTTTCAAAATAAGCCGCTGGCGCACCCATTGCTCCACCTATAAATCCCCACATAATACTATTCCTAGCTTGGTCTAGATGGTAAAAAAATATGGTGACCCATTGGGTACCATCAGGATCGACCCATTCCAATGCTGTTGCATCGAACTGTGTTTGGGTGGGTTCCACTTTGTACATCATTCCATAAAAATTCTTATGGCCTTCCAACAACTGTGGAATGGGATATTTTTTTACCAACTTTCGGTTCAATTTATTGGCAATAGGCATTAAGAATTCCTCAATTGTTTGTTCCATATTCAATGGGTATTTTACTTCTGTCCCGGTTGCTTGATAGAGCTGCATCATTGTAGGATCATTGGAATATGAAAAGCCCCTTCCAAAGCCACCGTATACTCTAATCCCATTTGGTCCTGTAAAGGCGAAGTCTCCAGAGTCATGCTGTACCCATGTTGCCGGAAAGGGAATTCGCTCTGTCGCCCAGCCGTTACTTTTGTCGATGTTGTAGAAATATTTGAGCTGCCGTATCGTATCAGTTTGGTTCTCTTGTTTCTCCAAGGCCGCTATGTTGTTTTCTGACGATTTAATGGTAGTAGTATCTACTTGCGCCTTTCTTTCTCCATCCATACAGGAAATAAAGATTAAGACAACAAACCAAGTGAATTTGATAGTGTGATTATATAAAATCATAACTTATATTTTTTATGTTCTTAATTGTTTAATAGACCAGTATAACAAGATTTAAGAATTATACGAATAAATTGCTATTGTTCTGGAAGTTTCAAAATAATAAAAAAGCCACCAACATACATTGATGGCTTTTTCCTGATAACTAACTAAAAAACTAACTGTACTTTTTATTGTTTGATGATCCGTTTCGTAACCGAACTGTTTAAGCCGGTGATTTTAACGAAATACATTCCGCTGGAAAAATTTTCCAAAGAGATATCTTTAGTCAAACCCATGTTTTTAAGATCAAGAGTTGTAATCACTTTTCCTGTGATATCCATAACCTGTGCATTGTCCAATTCTAAATTGTTCATGTTTTTAATGGTTAAAATATTTTGTACTGGATTTGGATACAATTGAATGCTAGATTCCGACAACTCAAAATCATTGACTCCCAATGCTATATTGTTTACGCCCAAAACAACCTGTTTGTTATTTCTGCAGAATACGTCAAAAGTATAGGTCATACCGTTGAAATCTGCAGAAGTGGTGGGAGCCAAATTACATTGTGAAATGGTTCCTGTTGTTGTTGCCACTACAAATTCATCATTGATATTTGCGTCATATCCCATGGTAATCTCTACTATGCCATTCATAGCAGCATTTCCCTGGATTGCAAACACATCATATTGAGTTCCTGAATTAGGACCGTTAATCTCTATAGCCAATATTGCGTTTGAAGAGGAATTATAATTCCCAACATAGGTTAAAATCCCAGGAGAACTTCCCGGCGCTATGGTACCTTCAAACAACGTTGAATTTTGCATCTGCACAGAACCATTTCCACCAATAAGGCCATCGCCCACATAGTTTCCAAACACGAGTAATCCATTTTCACAAATAATGCTACCCGGACTCATGTTATTTGTATTGGCTGCAATTGAGAAAGTCCCTGTACTTTGATCTTTTTCGATTATTCCTGTATTGATAAGGCTTCCAACTCCTTGTGAAAATGATATAGAGGAATCTGAATTAAGGTTGATTACTCCTGAAGTAGCATTATTAAGTGTGCCATTACCATAACCTAAAACAAGAGAGCCAGTGGAATCAAAATTGACAATACCTTCATTTTTTAAGATGCTTTGTCCAGAAATGGCTTTGCTGTTTTCAGAAACTAAGTTAAGAATTCCCAGATTCGTTAAAGTACCGTCACCACCAAGAAATCCGGTTGTCCAGTTCACGCCGGTTGGACCGTTAAAATCTAAAATAGCTTCTGTACCAGTCGCAACTGTCATATTCCCCGTCCAATTTATTTGGCCGTCCAATTGCCCTGTCAAAGTTCCTGACAGTGTAAAGGTACTTGCCCATTCCAAAGTATTTCCTGAAGTAACATTGTAGATTCCGTTTGTTAGCAATGCATTACTATTATTTATGCGTAGTGTTCCCGATTGCACTGAAATTGTTCCGTTGTTGTTCTCAAATTTACTATCAATGCTGAACAATCCTGAACCTTGATTTCTGCTAATTAGCCCAGTATTGATTAGGGTACCACTTCCTTGTGAAAATGATACAGAGGAATCGGAATTAAGGTTGATAACGCCCGAAGGAGCATTGGTAAGTGAGCCATTGCCATACCCTAAAAGAAGAGAACCGGATCCATTATAATTGATAATGCCTTCATTGTTTAGGATGGACTGTCCTGAAACACTTTTATTGTTCATGGAAACTAAGTTAAGAATCCCCATATTCGTCAATGTACCGTCGCCGCCAAGAAATCCGGTTGTCCAGTTCACGCCCGTTGAGCCGCTAAAATCGAGGACGGCTTCGGTTGCAGGTGCAACGCTCATATTCCCCGTCCAATTAATTTGGCCATCCAATTGCCCTGTTAAAGTTCCTAAAAGTGTAAATGTACTTGCCCATTCCAATGTATTTCCTGAAGTAACATTGTATATTCCGTTTGTTAGCATTGCATTACTATTATTTATGCGTAGTGTTCCCGATTGTACTGAAATTGTTCCGTTGTTGTTCTGAAAAATACTATTAATACTGAACAATCCTGAACTTTGATTTTTGTTTATTAAACCTGTATTGATAAGGCTTCCAACTCCTTGTGAAAATGATATAGAGGTATCTGAATTAAGGTTGATAACACCTGAAGTAGCATTGGTAATTGTGCCATTGCCATAACCCAAAACAAGCGGCGAAGTGGAATCAAAATTTATTGTTCCATTGTTTAGTAAGATCACTGTACCCCCGATAGAAGTACTATTGTTTCCTGTTATGCTAACAGTACCATTGTTGGTCAATGTGCCACTCCCTAAAAAAAAACCCCCATTAGAGACAAAGGTTGCGTTTGTGCCAATTGAAGAAGCATTTGAAAAGGTAAAAAAACCAGATAATCTGGCTGTTGCGTTACCTTGGATAGCGATGGATTTAATGTCGGCACTTTCAATAATTATATTGCTACCCGTAGGGATTATAACATCGTTAACTGTTGTTGGAATTCCTGCAGGACTCCAGTTTGCAGCCATATTAAAACTGCCGCCCGAAGCGCCAATCCAAGTTTTTGTCTGGGCATTCATGGTGATGTGCGATGCACAGAACAGTGCAAAAATTAGTAATAATTGTTTCATGATTAATAGTGTTTTAAATGATTTATATCCTTACATCGCATAAGTTTTAGGATGTGAGCATATTAATTATAAGTTTTTTTAAATTTTTTTGATGAATTCCAAATGGTCTTTCATTCGGATAGAAAATCACAACATTGCATCATTAATATTTTTTATAGAGATACAAAATTTTAATCCCTCGTTGTCTGTAAAATACTAGAACGACGCATTATGGTTCACAGGTATTTTTCGTATATGAGTGGATGGCTTACGGAAAAAACAGAGCATAATTAAATAGTAATTTTTTCATGATTAATAGCATTTAAAGATTAATAATTATTTTGATAGGTACATATTCTCCATATTTGAATAGTGATTTAAAATTATTGATTATAAGAACTTTACGATTCCGAAATAATGACCTATGTCATCATCTCGGACTCATTTATAATACTATTTTTAAATTGACAGGGCGTCAATCCCGTTAATTTTTTAAAACTGGCGTAAAAAGTTGATTTGGAATTGAATCCGGATTTCATGGCAATGGTCACAACATTATCGGCAAATAAATCCATGGGTCTTAAAAATGTTTTGGCTTCCTTGACACGCAGTGTGTTGACATAATCGTTAAAGCTCATGTCTAGACTTGAATTGATAATACGCGATAAATGGCCTGTGCTCACGTTCAGTTCTGAAGCAATAGTATCCAAAGTCAGTTCACTATCCAAAAACCGTTTTTTTTCTACCATCAGGTATTGAAATGCCAAAAGAAAATTTTTCTTCGAACTCGTACTGACGTTAAGGTAGGCTTCTTTCGCTTTGCGTTTTTTGAGATTCATTGACTATTCTAATTTGTTGAATAGTATAAAAGTATTTGAAGTGGCAATTTTGTTGTTCCCAAATAATGATATAAGTCATCATCTTGGACTAATTGTTCTAATTATTTTTTAACTGAAGTGGTGTAAGCCACGTGAATTTTTTGAAGTTGGAATAAAATATGGATTTTGAATTGAAACCAGCTTCCAGTCCAATAGCTGTCAAGGTGTAGTTTTCAAAATCAAAATATGATTGAAAGAGTTGAGCTTCAGGAAGGAAGTTTTACGGTTACCGATTGCGCTTTGTATTGTGCAGGAGTCAAACCAGTAGTTTTCTTGAACGTTGCATAAAAAGTGGATTTCGAATTAAATCCTGATTCCAGACCAATTGCAGCCAAGGTGTAATTTTCAAAATCAGGATGTATCAAATAGCTTTTGGCCTCTTCCACACGAAGTAAATTGACATATTCCGAAAAACCCATAGTCATCTCGGCATTGATGACTCGCGACAAATGACCAGAACTTACATCGAGTTCTGAAGCAATTATTTCTAAATTAATATTCGGGTTTAAAAAACCCTTTTCATCATATAGCAAACGCTCTAAAGCAACAATGTTATCGTTCTTTAGTTTTGACGAAATAGGTTTTTGTGGTATTGCTTTAGAAAACTTTCGTATCTGTTTTCGCTCTTTGTAAACACCATATTTATAGATTCCTATATGTCCGAGCCAATAGATCATGAATGAATTGAAAATCCAAAGTGCATAAAACGAAATCCACACCGTAGTCATCAGCACCATCTGAACCAGCAAGTATAAATACAGAAACACAACCATAAACAGCAAGAGGACGGTTACCTTAAGCCACGTTAATTGCTGCTTAATGATGTTTGCATCATAGGTATTGTATGACTTTTCATAATCTCTAATCATAAAATAACCAAGAATCAAAATCGAAAAGCAGTAAAGAGCGGCAAAAAACTCATGCACATTGAAAAAATCATTGTATCCTACAAGAAGCCCTTCTGTATTGGGATTTAGGAAAATAGCGACTTTAAAACCAATTGTGCCAATAAGAAAAAAGACAAAAGGAAAATACATCCATTTGATTTTACGTATGAATTTTTCGCAATTCAGCAAAGAGGCCAAATAGCCAAAAATGAATGTTGTATTTAATGTGGCATAAGGAATGTAATAGACATTCATCAGGTCGTCATAAGTAATGGCGTTGACATCCCGTAAATAATACTGAAGGCTATTGAGTGACACTACGAGTATCAACAGTGCCAAATAGAAATTGCTCTTACTTTTGAATTTCTTGGATAAAAAAACAACACCAGCAAAGATAAATCCCTGAAGTGCGCCTAACAGTATGAGCGTATTGTATAAATTAAAATTCAAACCGTGGGAATTTTCAAATTAAATATAGTCAAATAATTGATGAACGGACGCTCATGAACTATAATTAAGATAGAATAACGATATCAGCCGATTAAAACGAGGAATGGAAAGTTTGTTGGAATTAATTCTATACTTCTTGAAAATCACTTACATGAAAAGGAAAAATCAATTGTTGTAACGAACGTAATGTTTTTAATGGTAAAACTCAAATAAAAAAATAACCATTTGATTACTTTTTATGTATTTAAATTCTGTCCTGTTTTTGTTACTGAATTCACTTGTGAATTCATTTGTATAACCCATAAAATTTTTAAAGTTTTTTTAATTTTACAGAAAACTAACTTAAATTTATACCGAATGAAACTAATGTCTCTTTCCGCACATTTAATTCTGCAATTAAAACAATGAAATTAAATAACCTATATCACCTGTGCATACTTCTAACTATCATCGCCTGTAAAAGTCCAGGAGAAACCGAAGCAGTTACTAAAATAAATCCAGTTCCTGAAATATTTACCACTTTAGGAAAAAATGTAAAGGTATATACTACTGCCAACGAAACAAATTTGAGATTAACACCTACAGACCAACTGACCTTCTCAAGTGCTGAACAGCCCCCAGAAACAGAGATCTCAGTTTTTGTCAATCCCAAAAAAACATTCCAGACCTTTATGGGAATCGGTGGCGCCATCACGGACGCAAGTGCAGAAATATTTGCAAAACTTAATTCATCAAAACAACAAGAATTACTGGACGCCTATTATACGGATGATAAAGGGATTGGTTATTCATTATTAAGAACAACGATCCATAGCTCGGATTTTGGAACAGAAAGCTATACCTACATCAAAGAAGGGGATTCTACATTAAACTCTTTTTCTATAGAGCATGACAGGCAATACCGGATTCCGATGATAAAACGAGCTACAAAAACTGCAGGAGGTACGCTTTTGCTGTATGTAGCGCCTTGGAGCCCACCAGCGTTTATGAAGAGTAATCAGAAAATGCTAAATGGTGGCACATTGTTACCTGAATTTCAGCAATCATGGGCCAATTATTACGCCAAATTCATTAAAGCCTATGAAAAAGAAGGTATGCCCATTTGGGGAACCTCCATTCAAAACGAACCCATGGCAACCCAAACATGGGAATCGTGTCTCTATACGGCAGAAGCTGAGCGCGATTTTATCAAGAATTATTTGGGTCCAACACTTGAAAGAGAAGGTTTGGGAGACAAAAATATTGTTGTATGGGATCACAACCGAGATTTGATGACGCAGAGAGCACATACAATCTATTCCGATCCAGAGGCAGCAAAATATGTCTGGGGTATGGGATTCCATTGGTACGAAACTTGGGCTGGTGGCGACCCACTATTTGATAATGTGAAAGCGGTCAATGAAGCGTATCCCGATAAAAAATTATTGTTTACTGAAGGTTGTGTCGAAAAATTCAATGCCGCCAAATACCAGTTTTGGCCAAATGCGGAACGCTATGGCAACAGCATGATAAATGATTTTAACAGTGGTACCGTAGGCTGGACAGATTGGAATATTTTATTGGACCAAAACGGTGGCCCAAATCATGTCGGCAACTTCTGCTTTGCTCCTATACATGCCGATACCACGACTGGAGAATTGATCTACACGCCATCTTATTATTACATTGGGCACTTTTCTAAATTTATTCGTCCAGATGCAAAACGTGTCAGTACCACTGTGAGCAGAAGTGTATTGTTGAGTACCTCCTTTTTAAATAAAGATGGAAAGATGGCCACTGTCGTAATGAACAGAACGGAGTCGTCCATTACCTATAATGTATTCATTGGGACAGAAAAAACAGTGCTCACAATCCCAGCACATGCCATTCAAACGTTAATCTATTAATTCTCATTGGTTGTACGCGTAATTAGTTTCTCAACGAGATAATAACCTTTGGAGTATTTTATTTTAAAAACGATAAGGAATGGGTAAACACCTCTTTGGGTGCAGGATCAATCTTAATTATTTAGAATTCACAAAGCAAAATTAACGAATAACCATATTTCAAAATTGTTGATATTTCATCTCAAAATCGAAATCATATATAATCCAAAAAATTAATTATTTTAGAGTTACTGATTATACTTAATGGAATGTTTACGATCAAAGTTCATCCTGCATTAATTGAAGATTGCCAAAATTTGGTAAAAACACAAAATTTCGGAAATCGATACACAGCAAATGGTAACGAAGAACAACAACTTACAGGAATCATTGGGCAATCAATCACTATGAATCCATTCTAGTTGGGATTTGTAGATGGCAAAGTCGGCTTTGACAATGGCGTTGATTTAGTCATCAACGGAAAAAAAGTGGACGTCAAAACCATGGGAATGACGACCGACTTGAAACGGAATTACACCATAAATTTTCTAAAGCTCCAAGATTATTTTGAAACGGATAGTACTTTTTTTGCAGTTACCATAAACTGAAAACAATAATTACCATCTGTGGATGGGTTAATAAGTACGATTGTATCGAAAAACATAAATTATTCCCGAAAGGCACTACTCGTATGAAAAGTGATGGCACCTCCCTTATCACCTTTGCTGATTAGTATGAAATTGCTATTATTCACTTACACGATGACCATATTTTTGATAATTTAAAACACCCGCTGAAT
>JBBSLN010000016.1:0-14663 GCA_038255205.1 Flavobacteriales bacterium | reverse complement strand
GCATATTGATTGTAAGTTAAAGAGTTTCTTATTGGCAATGAAAGCGAAACCACTCCATCCTCTTCTTGAGAGTGGGACATCTGTAATGAACAGATACATATCGCTATTGCCAACAGAATTTTCTTCATGTTATTTAACAACCGTTATTGAGCCTTTTTTTGGTTTTTGATTTGGTGCTTGGATGATATAGTAAAATACTTTATTGACACTAAATAACTCCAGTTGAGTTTCTGGCCAATTGTTCTGATAATCGTTTGTTTGAAGCACAACTTTGCCTTGATTTGTAAGTATCATCACTTCAGTATTGGTGCCACTGACATATTGCGTAGGAATCACCCAAGTATCATTGATACCATCACCATTAGGACTGATAAGATTAGGAATGTTTTCCACATCTGGAAATTGTTCGATGGGTTCACTTATGGAAAATAGCAATTCCCTTGAAACAATACAACCCGAAGTTTGCGAGATAACCACTTTATAATCTCCAAATTCAGAGGCAATGTATGTGTCTGAATTCGCTCCAGAAATAAGGGAATCATTTAAATACCATTCAAATTCTGGGTTGGACGCTGTTGTTGCAACTCTCACTGTCAATGTCTCACCAACTTCCATGGTGTTCATTCCATCAATATTGAGGCCACTCATGAAACCTTCACTTATCAATTCGATGGATCCTGACGCCTCACAGCTACCAAGATTCACTGCTACAGAAAAAATTCCAGATTCCGAAGTTTGGTACATTTGTTCTGTAGCACCAGTAATCAAGTCGCCATCTTTATACCATTGATAGCTATTTCCGCCCAAAGTGGTCAAAGTAGTCATGCCTAAATCTGGACAAAACGGATTACCCAAACTAGAAACAATTGTAGCAGTTGCCTGACCTGAAGCGGCTTCACTTATAGTCACACGATTTGAAAATGAATTGGATGTACAGGTCCCGTAATTTGTTTTCACAAAAAAGGTTCCAGGTTGATTCACGGCTAAAGTTGGCCCGTCTGCAACAAAAGCTGAAGTTGTTGGGCTTGTTTCTTTAAACCATTTAAACGTAAGAGATGGATAGTTGAGCGGAGAATCATTACCACTATTACCAGGATTGTCTATAGTCAACAAATAACTTGCTCCGGTACAATAAGCGCCTGTAGAAACTAAATTATTGATGGTAAACGGACTGTCCTGACTTTTATAATACGCTGCAAAAGAAACAGAACTTGAGCTAGTGGCGACAGGTGCTGAACTTTTAATTCTAATTTTATAACCTTCACCAGCAATTGTGGTAGGCAATGAGAACGTTAGAGTAGCTGGCGACACGGTCACAGAACCAGCATTAGATGTAAATACAACCGTAGGAGTTGCAAAACTTCCACCTGCATCTGACATTTCAACTCTAAACTGATTGCTAGAAGCCAATGCCGACTCCGGTGAAAACACAAATGTTGCACTATACGTATTAAATGAACTACTGGCACAGGCTTGACTAAAGCCAAGATTAGGAGTACCAATGACTATTTGGGCGTCAGTCTGTTCTGATATAAAAAGAACAGATAAACAAGCCAAAATAGAAAGTTTTTTTAAAATAGTAGGTTTTTGCATGCAGTTTATGTTGTCAATATCAATTATTTAAATCTTCGTCTATGTTTTTGCACTCATAATTAGTTAGAGTTGGCTTTTGATCTAGTCATTTCCTTAATTAAGAATAACCCGTCGGGACTTTGCCAAACGAGTTATTAGTAAGTTTAAGATTTTAGAAAAATCAAAATTATACAGATCAAAGTCTAATCATCAGTACCGTAGTCATTCGACGCTATGATTTTATTGATTCTCAATCTAAAATCTGGGCGTTTTACATTTTTTGAATCAATGAAAGTTTCTGAATCATCACCTTTGGAGTACACATTAAAGAATGCACGATTACCATACCAGTTCTCTAAATCTGCATTATTGGAATTATTTTCAGTAAAAATATTTCCCTTACAGTTGTTGAAATACATCTCATTAAATATAATGCTCTCCAAACTTTTGCTGTTCACAGTAATTTCTTTGTCAAAGATAACTGCTGGATTAAAACCAGAAATCACACTTTTATCCATTGTAAGTGAAGCGTCAGGTGCTATAAATAGAGCCTCTTTTACCAAGCCAACTTTAATATCCTCGGATAGATTATCACTAATGTTGACCAATGTCATGTTTTCAGCGCTGACCAAAGTTCCCTTTTTGGTTAAATCAACTTCTTCTTTTTTGTCGTAAGAAGCAATGAACATACAACGTGAGCCATTTGCTCCCGATACGTATGGTGAACGGATAGCTAGTGAGTTGGAGATATTACATTGAGTTCCGTAATTGAATTCATAGTCATTACTGCTTGAACGAAACGAAACCATTTTCGAGAGGTTAACTTCTCCACCTATGATATTGAAGGAATTACCCTCACAATAACTTACCATTACGTTTTCTACAATTGTTTTGTTTCCCACTCCAGCCAATGTAAGAGCATTGAAATAGCCAAATTCTTTTGTTCGTTTGCCAGCAAATTCAATTCTAACATATCTCAAAACACCAGAATTACTTTTCGCATTATTGCCACCATAACTAATATGATTATAAGAGGTAGGTTTCATTCCGTAATTTAGAGAAGAACTATTACCAAATTTATTTATTGGGGCATCGCCAAGAATGAAGAGTCCTCCCCAATCACCGGCTTTCTTAACGCTTCTATTGGATGTAAATACAATCGGGTCTGTTTCCAAACCATCGGCAATTAGTGTTGATCCTTTGCTAATTATAAGAGAACCATTAGTTTTAAAATCACCAATAATCACTGTTCCAGGCTCAATCGTTAGTGTTGTGCTATCCGTAACAAAGACATTTCCCAATAGGAGATAGACGTCCTTCTTGAGTAGTTTCGTTGCTTTAGTGATATTTCCACTCAATATTTGAGTTGGTTCACCATATTCAACATAATTTGGTTTAAATTCTGTCCAAGAATTTAACCAATTAGTCTTGCCTATTATTCCTTTTTCTTGTTGCGCAAATGTGCTGCCAACTACAAAAAATAACAAATATAGAATTAGAGTAGAATTTTTCATGAAGATATCAAATTTATAGATTAGGGTTTTATCATTATTTAAAGTCAAACATATAATTAAATCCTATGAAATACAAATAATATCGACGAAATACATTCAAATATATTCTTTATGGTAATTTTTCCTACAAATCGATTGTGTTTTGATGGAATCGCCACTCTAAAAAATGTAACACTATGAAAAAAAGCGATATATGGTAGAATTGATTTGGAACTTTATATCAAAATTTAATTTCAGAGTTAAAAGTTAAAACTCTGCAATTTCCTTGCTCCCGATGGCTCTCTAGGTTAGTTTCTATAACGTTTTAGTCAAAAAAGTTATTAAGTTATTGATTATTGAGTTATTCGGCGCTCCGACTTAACTTGCCGGCAGCTAGGTAACCGAATAACTCAATAACTATTTGAGATTTCATTGCTGTTTTTTAAAACTATGGATTTTAGAATCCGTCGTGGTTTATTTTATATCTTAATTAGAATCGCGAGAATCTAACTTGAACCTCACAACTCTGTTTCTCACATTCAATATCCAAAACAAGATTTGCACAAAAAAAAATCTCCAACGAATATTGGAGATTTGGTTTAGATAGGAAATGAATTTAATAATAGGATTGAATTGTGTCGGGCATACTAAAAATATTCAGTAAAGAGTTTAGTTTCTATTAAATTCATTGTAGGTATGCAATGATTTCAATGTTTCTTCATAAAATATGATAGCAGAAATTAAATTCGACTTATCCGAATACGGTAAAACTTTCCTTTGGAATTCAATGGTGCTTTCGAAATACGTTTTGGAAGCTTGAACATTATCCTCAAGTGCTTTCCTGTTATCTTTCGTGTCTGGAATGCCAAGTGTTGTCATTGTGACACCAGGTTTAGTGGCAAACGCAATATTTGGCAAAATCTTTACAATGACTTCTATGCGCTCGTTATACAAATCCAGCAATTCTCCTTTGAGCATTTTGTCCAAATCATTACGGTCGTGGTATTTGGCTATCGATACTTTTCCGCTGATTATGCTTTGCGGATCGTTCTTGCCTTGAGCAAAACCAATGCCTGTTATGATGAAACAGGCAATCGTAAGTAAAGTAATTTTAGTTTTCATATTAGAGATTTAAGGGTTCAATATGACAAATTTATGTAATTAAACGAAAAAAGCAAGCGTTTTATCGATTATTTGAGAGAATTTTTATTTTTTAACACTTGATTAAAAAAAATTAGATAATTATTCAATAGAAAATATTGTGATTATTATCGGTTACATTTAATAACTGAAAGTGATTCTTTAGTATGAACAGGTATTTTGGTGAAAAAGCATAAATGCAGAATACATCACACCAGGAATTTCACTGATTAGGTCCAACATTAAATTATTCAAGACTTATTTTACAGTTAAATTCCATTTAAATGTAACACTATGTTTAAGTTGATTTGAGATATAATGTTGCATCAATTAGTCAGTGTATTCGATAAAATTTGATTTTTATTACAATAAGGTGAAAAGATAAATAGAATGATGGCTTTACTATTTGTCAATAATTGAAACCATCAAATAACCATCTGGAGCAATTACTAATTCGCCAATTAAAATTTTTTCATTCTTTTCCAAATTAATCTGTTTTGATGTTTCACTAAAATTAAAATAACATGTAATGACGCTTCCATTATATTCTCTAGTAAATGTAATGACATCATGGGAAAACGATAAATCCGTATAAATTCCATAGTGCAAAACTGGCTCTGAATTACGAAGGGCAATGAGCTTCTTATAGTTATTCAGCAAGGAATTCTTATTTTTTTCAAGTGTTGAAACATTTAGTTGAGCAGCGTTTTCATGGACTTTAATCCAAGAGTTTTTATTTGAAAAACCAGCAAACTCTGTATCGTTCCATTGCATTGGGCTTCGAGATTTATCCCTATTATTTTTATTGGCAATTTTAAGTGCTTCCTCTTTTGATTTTCCACCATTCATAGCCAAATTATAATGCGTATGCCCTTGAATATCCCTCATTTCTTCCAATGAATTGGCCACAATATTCTCCATGCCAATTTCTTCGCCATAATAAATAAAAGGCACTCCTTTTGCTGTCAGCATCAAAGCTGCCAAAGCTTCTGCCCTTTTGGGATTATTTTTCGCTAGACGACTAATAAGCCGCGGCATATCATGACTTCCAAAAAATAATGTTGGATAGTTGCTCATATTTTTTTCCATGCTTTGCAACTCATCAAATATACGTTGCGCTGAAAATTCTGAAATGCTTCCAAAGTTAAAATTGAAGATCACATCCAGTAATTCGGTGCCTTGATATTTTTTTAAGACCTCAATTTTATCGCTTCCAATTTCCCCAACAATAAAACGATTGTCATATTCATTTACTGTAGTTCGGATTATTTTCATGGCTTCTTTTACACCTTTCTGATTTATGTCATGTAGATGATCTTGTGTGCCATTTTCATCAATTGGGTTATCAAGAGTGATGCCCTCTGTAGTCAAGAAGTTGATAACATCCATCCGAAAACCGTCAACACCCAACTCCAGCCAAAATCTTAAAACCTGCTGAATTTCTTCAACAACCTTTGGGTTTTGCCAATTAAGGTCTGCCATTTTTATATCAAATTGATGGTAGTAATACTGATTTGTAACGGAGTCCAGTTCCCACGCAGAACCTCCAAAAAAGGATTCCCAGTTGTTTGGCTCATCTTTCCAAATATAATAATCTCTATAAGGGTTGTCTTTGGATTTTTTGGATTCTTGAAACCATTTCGATTCGGTGGACGTATGATTGACCACCAAATCCATGATTACTTTTATGTCTCTTTTATGTGCCTCGTTCAAAAAATATTTAAAATCATCCAAGGTTCCATAGGTTGAATCAACGGCATAATAATCTGAGATATCGTACCCATTATCTACTTTTGGGGATTGCAAAAAAGGCGTTAGCCAAATGCCTTTAACCCCCAAATCCTGGATGTAATCCAGCTTGGATGTCAAGCCTTTGAAATCGCTATACCCATCTCCATTACTATCTTTATAACTGGGCATATAAATTTCATAGAACACCGTTTCTTTCCACCAGGTTTCTTCTGTAATTAGAGCTTTTTCATTATTGCAAGAAAATATCATAGAAGTAAAGAAAATTAATACAGTCGGTTTTAAAGGATTCATATTTTACCTTATTTCACATTAGAATATTGGTAATCTATGACAACATCGTTCGCATACAGTTTACCATTTTTTTCAGATATAACGGCCTCTTGAGGTACCCACACTAATAATGAAGCCTGTTCTTTAGCGATATTAAAAGTAAAATCAGCACTTACATTTTCGGCAATAAATGCCCTTTTTAGGGCATCATATATTTTGAATTTATTTTCACCTAAATAGATATTGACTGCTTTTATCTCAGGATTGGGATTATAATATAAAAAAGACGGAAAAGCTTCTCCTCGATAAAAATCTGTTGCCAATAAATCCAGTTGTAAAATATTTTCAACATTCGTTTTGGAAATGATGGACCCTGCAATTCCCACGTGTCCGCTGCCATAAACACTAAATTGGGACACGTCTGGATTTCCTTTTACCCAATGTGGCCCATCGCCAATCGCAACAGGGGCTTCCAAATGCTCATACTGCTCAAAATGTGATTTTTTAATGAGTCCTTCATAGGCTATAACACGTTTGGTATGGTGTTTTTGTTCCGGTATGGATTGATGTTCATCTGGCATCTCATAAGGATAGAAAAGTTTTAAAGCATTACTTGCATTCAACATCCATTTTCCTATGATATTCGCATAGCGCTGGTCGTATCTTACCATAGGTACCAATGGCCACATAGTGTCATAGGTATTCATCAAAAAACCAAATCCGCCGTGGTCCACGGTACTTCCTACAATTCCGGAAACATCATAACCATTCCAATTTCCCAATAAAACACCCCATCCTTCCCTGCAATCCGATGTTCCGTTAAAAGTCCATTCAAGAATTTTATTAAAATCATAATTGGTGCCTTCTTCAGCATTTAACCTAGCTGCCACATAAGCTCCAAAGGGCATCAATATTTCATAAAACCTGTTATCGTTTTGTGCCAAGAGTGCTTCCAAAGACGTTTTTGCGCCCTTTAAATATTTAGGGTCATGAAATTTTTGATAAGCAGCATACAATACGTAGGCATGACCAGCAGCTACATCTTCTTGTTTGCAAATCCAATTGTCTTTAGGCTCCAATGTTGCGTAGTCAAAAAAGGAATGCGCGTAATTCCCTGCCAATATAGAATCGGCTTTATAAAATTTATCAGCTACCGAACGCATAATTTCTGAATAATCATTTTCTTCAGGATAATAACTGGCTACTCCGTAAAACAATACATTTGGATACACATCGTACCACCAATCCCTTGCATAGCCACCACCTAACAATGCGACTTCAGGACAGGTATTGTTCATCACAATGTTCCAATTGGTGTCAGAATTAAAATAATTCTTGAGCATAGCAACATAATTCTTTCCGTTTTGGTTTGACTTATCAATTCCCACAAGGGACGCTCCAAAAACAGAGCCTATAGTGGCTAATGATTCATGAAAAATACCATCGTGATGATCAGAGCCTTGCCTTAAATCTCCCATAGCGGTGTAGATTCCAAAGGTTTCTTGGTCGAAATTTTTGCGGGAATCATCTTTCCAAATCAATGGCCAGTAGTCTCCTGTTTGAGTCTCATCATAAACCAAAGAGTCAAATCCTTTTGCCAAATATTTAAAATCCATTATCTTGAATGGCTTGGGCAAATTAGGCATGGAATCAATACGACTCAATTGCAGTTGGCTGATTGGGTTTTCTATAACGAATTTAGAAGGATGCCCGGTTCTACATGAAGAAAAAACGAAGCCAACAAACAGAATGATTATATAATTTGTTTTACGCATTCTCTTGTGGCATTAAAGTGTTATCAAATCCTATTTCTTTCTCAACTGTTTCATTTTCCAATGTTTCTTGCTGTTTTAAAAGTTGTTTTGCAATGATTATAGAGAGCAATTGAAGTGTTCCTATAATCAATAAAGCATATCTTAAAGCGATATCTGCATTAATAAAAAATGCTAGCACTAAAAAAGTTCCTGCGCCAAAAAAGCGTCCAACAAACAATCCGAATTCATGGTTCAGAATATATGAAAATTCATTTCTGTTTTCGATTTTTGACAATACATCAATGACTTTTAACTGGATAGGAAAATAAGCAATATCCAAAACAGGTCTGGCAATCAATAACAAAAACATAAATAGGATGACTCCTGTGGTATTGAACAACAAACCATTGAAAAAGGAAGCCAGGAAAAAACATATAAGACCTATACTGAAAATAATCAATCGGTGTTTAGGTTTTGAATACTTTCCCAAAAGAAGCATAATCACGGCCGCAATAACAGCTCCTATAGAAATAGCAGACCCTAGTGCGCCTTCAGAATTAAAGAATTTCATCATTAACATGGCAGGTGCCGTCACTATAAAACCTTGGGCCAATCCTTTTAACACTGATAATTGAAGCATTTTTTTCCAGAGTTTGTGAAATTTAAAATAAAGGAATTTTTCACTCTTTGGTTTTTCATAGGTTCCAAAATGGAATACAATGGAAGCAATAATGGTAATAATAAAAACGATGGTTGTTATAACTCTATAACCAGAATTGACAGCCTCATTTGAGCCTATAACAGAATCGCTATTGCCTTTCATTAAATACCAACCTATGAGCACTGGCACTGTGGAAGCTATAATGGTATAAATAAAGGTTTCCAATCCATAATAAAAATTTCGTGTTCGGTCTTTAGTGGTGGCGAGTACCAGATAATCCCTGTTTGCCCAATACAAACCAAATGACATACCCATAATCAATCCAGCCGAAATCAATCCAAAATAATTGATTTCATCCAATGACATCATAAATACCATAGAAACACCACTTAATATCATTCCTAATGAGAATAATCTTTTGATATTTATTTTATTCAACAAATAACCATTGATAAAAAATGTAATTGGAATACCTACATAAATTGCCAATTGATATAAAATAACCTTGGAGGGATCGTTTGAATTTCGCATGATATAGGATGCCACGAAAATATCAATGACCGGAAGTACAAACGCATAAATGGTATTGGTGATTATTAAAATTTTTGCACTTCTGGTAAAATCCTTTAAGCCTACTTTTGCTAAATCTATCATTATTGTCCTAGTGTTTTTAATATTTCTTTAATTGAAAAGTTGGCTAAACAAACATGTTCGTCTGCTGCCCCATAATACATTTCAATGGTATCTCCATTAATGATATGTCCATTTGTGAAAACTACGTTTCCAAAAAAACCAGTTTGTTCATAGTTAGCAATTGGCTCCATAATTGGTTCTTCAGACCGAGCAATTACAATTGACGGGTCATTTAAATCCAATAAAATAGCTCCCAAACAGTATCTATTCTTTGCGGTGGCACCATGATAAATTTCCAACCAGCCTTTATCTGTTTTTATCGGTGCTGCTCCTGCCCCGAGCCGTTTGCTATCAAACTTTCCAGCACGCGTTTTTGCAATACACTTATGATTTCCCCAATGAATACCGTCTGGTGATTCTGCTAGCCATATATAATTGCCTCCTAATTCTGGGCTACTTGGACGATGCAGAGCATAAAATTTATCATTAATTTTCTCCTCAAATATGGCGCAATCTTTATTGTGAGGACTAAAGATCATTCCTTTCTTTTCGAAACTTTTCCAATCTTTGGTGGTGCGAAGACCAACACCAACACCTTTTGAAGACACCATCGTATAGGTTAAATAATAAGTGTCCTCAATTTTTGAAACTCTACAATCTTCAATGCCATAAGATTCATATTCTCCTTCACCGAATAGTGAAGGATATCTATCATTCTCATAAAAGTTTATACCGTCATCACTACAAAGCAATCTTAAATGTGATATGGTTGTTAGGTAATCGACGCCATCATAGTTAATTACTCTAGCATCGGTAGCATTCAATTTTGGATCTTTTTGATCAAAATTTAGAATTTTCACTTTGCCTTCTTCATTATATATGGGTACAGATAACATGCCTTCCTTTTGAACGGTACGTTCAGCGACACGAACAAGTAACCATGTCTTGTCATTAAATTTAAACACTCCTGGATTGAGTAAACATTCAATAATCATGTTCTCATCACTAGCCTTTAAATCTTTGGGTGATAGAATGGGGTTATTCTTATATCTAGTGGCAATTTCACTCATGAATACGGTAGAATTATAGGTTTTTAACCAGTGAAAAAATAATAGTTTGTCTTTTTATTCTCCTAATTGAGTAGTCTGAAATTTATTTATCAGGCTCCTCGTATTTTCTTTAAAGCTACTGATATAATTGCATAGCATAACTATATATTGGTTATTACTGTTGTCCTTTAAAAAAAATTGAAGTATTCATGACTATCATGAAATAAAAGCAAATAGTAAAACTTACATGGCCATAAAAATGATTTTATTAAAAACCTACTTACCATTTATATATTGATTCGCCTTTAACCAGCTTGATGTAGTTACTTTCTGTTTCAGAATTAAGATTTTCTTTATCCACAATATTTATCCACAATATTTATCCTTATCCAAAATTGAGTTACAAAATAAAGCTTCAATCTGCCATAATTATATTCAATCCCACTTCATCTTCTGCAAACGCACGGCATTTAATATTGCCAAAAGAGCCACGCCAACATCTGCAAAAACAGCTTCCCACATAGTTGCCAATCCACCTGCGCCGAGAATAAGTACAATAATTTTTACACCAAATGCCAAAGCAATATTTTGCCAAACGATGCGCCGTGTAGAACGTCCAATTTTTATGGCCTTTGCAATCTTGCTGGGTTGATCTGTCTGAATGATGACGTCCGCAGTTTCTATGGCCACATCGCTACCCAAACCACCCATTGCAATACCAACATCACTTACCGCCAATACAGGGGCGTCATTAATGCCATCGCCAATAAAAGCAACTTTATTATTTTCAGACATCAATTTTTCAACTTCGGCTAATTTATCTTCCGGAAGTAAACCGCCTTTGGCCCAATCTACGCCCATTTCTTTTGCTACTTGTTGCGTAATGGAATCCTTGTCGCCAGAAAGCATGATTATTTTTGAAATTCCAGATTCCCGAATTTGTTTTATGGCTTCGTGTGCATCTTCCTTTAATTCGTCGGCAATGATTACATATCCAGCAAATTTCCCTTCGATTGCAACCATTACAATTGATTCTACAATGTTTTCTGTTTCTGATGGGACTTCAATGTTATTTGAAGTCATCAACACTTTATTTCCAACCAAAACGGTTTTGTTATTGACCTTTCCTTTTAAACCCTTTCCTGCTACTTCTGTAACATCGGTTGCTTGAAAATCTTCGCGTTTGGTTTTATATTGCATAATAGCCTTGGCGATGGGATGGGTGGATTGCTCTTCCATCGCCATTAGGTATTTCATCATTTCGGCCTTGTCCCAATCAATTGATTTTATTTCCTTGATTTTAAAAACACCTTTGGTAACGGTTCCGGTTTTATCCATTACTACGGTATTCACTTTGGTCATTTCATCCAAATACGAAGCACCCTTAAATAGAATTCCATTTTTTGAAGCTGCTCCCAATCCGCCGAAATAACCTAAAGGAATAGAGATAACTAAAGCACACGGACAGGAAATAACCAAGAAAATCAAGGCTCTGTACAACCAATCCTGAAATACATAATCATCCACAAAAAAGTAGGGTAAAAATGTCAAGGCGAATGCCAGGAAAACGACGATTGGCGTATAAATCCTTGCAAATTTCCGAATGAACAATTCAGTTTTTGATTTCCTGGCGGTGGCATTCTGCACCATATCGAGAATTCTGGCAATGGAACTGTCCTTAAATTCTTTAGTGGTTTCAATTTCAATAACGCCATCCAAATTGATGCTTCCGGCAAATACTTTTTCGCCTTTTGCAATGGTGTCAGGTTTGCTTTCGCCTGTCAAAGCCGCTGTATTGAACGAGCCTTTTTCAGAAAGTAAAATACCGTCCAATGGGATTTTTTCGCCCACGCGAACTTGTACTTTTTCGCCAATGGCAACCGTTTCTGGATTTACTGAAACGTAATCGTTGTTGCGATATACCAAAGCTTCGTTTGGTCTCACATCGAGCAGAGCTCTGATGTTTGACTTTGCCCTGTTGACAGCTGCATTTTGAAACAGTTCTCCAACTGCATAGAACAGCATCACAGCCACACCTTCTGGATATTCACCAATGGCAAATGCACCGATAGTAGCAATAGACATCAATAGGAATTCAGTAAAAAAATCCCCATTTTTGATGCTTTTCCAACCTTCTTTGATTACTGGAAAACCTACGGGCAAATAGGCTACAGCATACCAAACGATACGCACCCAATCTTTAAAAAATGCGGAGCCTGTATTGAGCGCAGTCGAAATATTAAAATAATCCAGCGCTATTCCTATAATCAACATTACAAAGCTGAAAATGGCAGGTAGATAGGTTTTGAAATTTGCTTTTTCAGTGCCTTGCGTATGACCTTCTTCCAGCCTCGGCTGGCGGGCGTGCGAATGTTCGCCGAAATGTTTTTGAGGGTCAATATCCCGCAGGTTTACTTTTTTCTTTTTCATCTATTTATGTATCAAGATTAGATTCCTTTTTTATAAAGCAAAGTTATTTCAATTCAGAACTCGTTGAAATCTACTTTTTTTTCTTTCTATTCTTCCAATGATGTTCCAATATCGGTCATTCTAAATTATGTTAAAAAAAATAGCACGAACGATAAAGAAAACCACCACCAGCCATATAATGCCAATTATAATCCCAGCCAATATGCTTTTTTTCTTGTTCCATTTATAGGTTTGCGCCTGAACCCTGCTTTCATCCATAACATCTTTAGGGATGAGTTTAATTGCCCAATAAATACCTAAAGGCAATAAAATCAAATCATCTAACAAGCCGATAACCGGAATAAAATCAGGAATCAAGTCTATTGGACTTAAGGCATAGCCGATAATGAGGAAAATCAATGCTTTGGCAGTCCAAGGGGTTTTCGGGTTTTTATATGCGATGTGCAGAACTACGAGCTCCTGCATCAATTTTTTCGCCCTTATTTTAAGATTTTTTATCATTGACATAACTTTTTAATGACCGTGTCCACCGCCTTCTTTCTCACAATTGTTTCGTATCCTTTAAAGCCAAAGTTATCCATTAATCCAACCTGCCTATTTTTTCAAAACAGGCATCCTTGTATGACTTCTTTTCAAAATTTTTATAGCCTTTAAACAATAACGCGATTTTTTTTAGGCCTTAAAAAAATCACCACCACAAACAGCAATAGTATTGAAATGACACCTCCATACAGAAAACTTTGGTTCGGGAACGTGGTCCCCAAAAAACCTGCAAGCGGATAAGCGAATGCCCACCAAAGATGTGAAAAAGCAAAATGTGACCCATAGACCTTGCCCTGTTCTTCAATAGGAACAGTTTCGCCTATAAGGGTTTCGGATGGAATTTCGGCAAGGCTCTGCCCAAGTCCTGCAACTATCCACACTATAAAAAGCATCGAAAAATTGAGGTAATTAGCAGTACTGATGGCCACCCCTAAAATCAAGGCTCCCAGAATAAGTGAGATGCATCGTGATTTGGATTTATCAACTGCTCCTGAAACAAAAGCAGCAACGGTCGCACCAATGCCAAACGCTGCCATTATAATTCCATAATCTCTGTCTGTAAGTTGCAAGCCTCCTTTAACCAAAATTATGGTATTGACCAAAATCAGTGCGCCCGCTACGGCTGACACCAATTCGATAAACAATGCAAAGCGGACATATTGATTTGCAAACAATAATCGTATGCCTTTCAATACATCTTGCCACGTAGTAGGCTTAACAGTTGGGTCATCCTTTGTTGGCGGTACATCCAACGCACTTTTGGGAAGGCTCAACAATAAAATACCTGCGATGACAAAGGTGGCTGCATCTACAAAAAATATTTCCTTTGCACCCAACCATATTGCCAAGATACCTGCCAATCCTGGACCTAATACACCCAATAATTGGTAAGTAGCTGCCGACAATCCTATGGCTTGCCTATATAATGATTTCTCAACAATTTGCGGAATTATGGAACGGTAGGTTGGACTAAAAAACGCATTGAATACGTTCATCAAAAAGACAAGAACATAGATTTGCCATTCTTCGGTTACAAAGGGCAGACATCCCACGATACCCATTCTTATAAAATGTGTGATGTATAGTATTTTCTTTCGAGATATTCTATCTGCCAATACACCTGCAAAAGGCGAAAAAATAATAAATGCCGTAACTCTTAAAGTAAGAGCTGTAGCCAATATGACCGCTGCCCTTTCTTCACCAAACTGATATGCCAATAAAGCCAAACCAACCCAGGTAAAGGCATCCCCCAATAAACTTATGGTCTGTGCCAAATAAAGTTTCGCAAACAATTTATTGCGCAGGGCTTGGAACGGCTCTAATAGTTTTGACAGTTTCATCTTATTTTAAGAAATCAGGTTTTCTT
>JBBSLN010000015.1:0-14881 GCA_038255205.1 Flavobacteriales bacterium | reverse complement strand
TGAAGATTACGTATTGCCATTCGGAAAAGCTTGGGTATTGCAAGAAATCTGGAAGCAAGAAAACGTTGATACTTTAACCATCGTTACTTACGGCATGGGAGTTCATTGGGCATACAATGCTTCGGGAGAAATGGGAATGCGTGACCAAATCGAAATCATTGATTTGCGTACACTTTTTCCGTTGGACGAAGACACGATTATGAAATCCGTTAAGAAAACAGGCAAATGTCTGGTCGTTACTGAAGAACCTTCCAATAATTCGTTTGCAAGAGCTTTGGCAGGAAAAATTCAAGAGGAATGTTTCCGGTTTTTAGATGCACCTGTGATGATGATTGGAAGTGAAAATATGCCAGCCATTCCATTAAATTCTACTTTGGAGGAAACCATGATTCCATCGATGAATAAGGTTAAGTATAAGATTCAAGAATTATTAACTTATTGATTATAATTAGGTTAATCCATTTATTTTTTGTATAATAGGATAAGCACAATGCTATTTTCCATTTTAAAAGGGGATAGAATTGTAACTACATTAGAAATCAAAAGTCCTTTGATAATTAAACATATATTAAAATTTTAAAACACACAAATTATGAAAAAACAAATTGTATATCCGCAAACAGCCCTAAAATGAAATAATTATCGTATATTCACTTGATATTAAAACAGTTGATTATGAATATATTTGATTTTGGAGTTCATTTCACAAACGAAAAGAGCTGTCGTACACATTTTAAAGAGGAACGAGACAAAATAGGGGTCATCTGCAATCGATGTCAAGGCACGCAGCACTATTGGTTGAAGAATAAATGGAGTTATGAGTGTAAATCCTGTAGGTCAAGACAATCTTTGCGCAGTGGCACTATAATGCAGGGCTCTAAACTATCATTCTTGGTCTGGTACAAAACAATTTTTCTTTTGAGCACTACCAAGAAAGGTTTTTCGTCAAAAGAAATACAACGTCAACTAGGGTTAAAACGCTACGAGCCTGTATGGGCAATGGTTCATAAATTACGTAAAGCAATGGGGCAACGAGATGACAGATATACATTGGAGGGCATGATAGAAATGGATGAAGGCTACTTTACAATAGAGGCTTCACAGCAGGCACATGAAACTCAAAAAGCTGGACGGGGCAGCAAGACCAAGTCCAACGTTATGGTCATGGCTGAAAGTACCGTACTTGAAGATATCGACACAGGAAAAGTAGAGCGACAATGTCGTTATTTCAAAGCAAAAGTCCTTGATGACCATAAGGCAGAAGGAACAGACCAGACCTTTGTGGATGCCATTGATGGTGAGCGAACCATTGTTTTCACGGACAAGAGCACCTCATATGTTAACATTGCTGATTATGTGGAGATACATGTGACTGAAAAATCAAACGAGCAGACCACCAAAGAAACTTTGAAATGGGTACATATTGCCATTAGTAATGCTAAACGGAATTTTACAGGAACGTACCATAAAATCAAGAAAAAATATCTGCAACTTTATCTGAACGAGTTTGTTTACAAGTTAAATCGAAGATATTTTGGTGAGCGAATCTTTGATAGACTAGTAATAGCAAGCATTACAGCTAATGGACACTAAACGGATATACAAAAAAACAAATATTATTTTACAGTTTACTTTTTGTATTCGCATTTTCACAAGCAAATACAAATATGATAAACACCGAATTATTTAACAATACCACTGAAATTCAAAAAGAAGTAGTAACTGAAAATCCTACTTTACAAAATATCACTATTGTCATTAATAAAACATTCGATACATGTAGTATTACTTTGACAGGTCAGATAGGTTTCATGGACACTTTTATAAACGTATCAATCACAACGACGGCAGAGACTTGCGAAGAAGCCGAAGATGCGGCTTGGGCTTCTCTAAATCGACAAAAGCAAAGATTAGTAGATGCTTATGATAATATGAATTAAATAGCATCTAAACAAAATACAAATTAATACATCAAAGGACTGTTTTATTATAAAATTTATGAAATTAAAATATATATTCTTATCATTAATTTTAATAACTCAATTTTTACAATCTCAAGATGTTCACTACAAGATTAAAATTGAATATCTAACTACCATAAGTTGGGAAACTCCTCAAACTTACAATACTACATTATTTGTCAATGATTCCACGTCTCTATTTTTATTTAAAAAAAACAGGGAATCGACATTTGATAGTAATGCAGAAAAAAAAACGTTCAATTTGGTCATAGGAAACGAAATGCCTAATTTCTACTTTAATAAAAATGGCTATTACACCTCTTCAGAACAAATATTCAATAAATATTTTATCGTGAAAGATTCATTCCCAAATATAAAATGGAAAATTACCAACGAATCTAAAATCATCAATAATTTTACTTGCAAAAAAGCCACAGGAAACTTTAGAGGAAGAACTTACAATGTTTGGTTCACAGAAGAAATCCCAATCAGTAAAGGGCCATGGAAGTTAGGCGGACTTCCAGGGCTCATCGTCGAGGTTAAAGATGAATTAAATGAAGTTGAATTTAAATTAGCTTCAATTCTTAATATTAACGAAACTATTGATGTCGATTTCAATAACAAAAAACAAATATCTTGGGAAGACTTTCATAAGAAGAAAATTAAGAAGATTGAAAATTTTAAATCATATATGGAATCTTCCAATTCTGGTAGCGAAATATCCGTTAAAATAGGTGCTATCAAATCCCTTGAAACATTATCTTTAAATGAAATTGATAATTAAATTTTTTTTATTATTATTTTCGATTTGTTCATTTTCTCAAAATTCCTTAAAAGGAAAAGTTAGGGATTCCATAGGCAAACCCATTGTATCAGCCAATATTGTTATAAAAGACACCTTAAATAATATTATTTCTTATTCAATAAGTGATGCTAATGGATATTATGAAATTCCAAGTTTTGAATATTTAGGAAATGGATTTCTTCATGTTAGCCATATTAATTTTAAGAATATAATTAAGGAATTGGACTTGGCTAATTCTTCAAATTACACAAATCTTAATTTTACTTTGACGAAATCAGATATCACGAGTTTAAATGAAATAATTATAACTGCCAACAGAAAATCATTCTCTACAAAAAAAGATACCTTAAGTTATAATACCGATGCTTATAAAAACGAATCTGACCGTAAAATTGAGGATATTCTCAAGAAACTTCCTGGAATTGAAGTCAATGCCACATCAGGTGAAATTAAATATAAAGGAAAATCAATTGAAACCGTTTTATTGGAAGGTGATGATTTATTTGGTTATAATTATTCTTTGGGCACTAAAAATATAAATGTGGACATTGTTGAACAAGTTCAAGCCATTGAAAACTATTCAGAAAATCCCTTGCTGAAAGGAATTGAAAACGATGATAAAGTCGCTCTCACTCTAAAATTAAAAAAAAGTAAAATCGAATTTTCGGGAAATATTGATTTAGGTGCTGGGCTTTTTGATGGTAAAAGTGAGGCATTGGATTTTAATTCCAATCTCCTTGGAATCACAAAGAACTATAAATCTTTCGGAACCACTGCGTTCAACAGTATCGGGATCAATCATTCTCCATTTGACTATTTTGGTTTCAATATTAATTTGGAACAAATCAAAGAAGATGAATTTTTGGCTGAAAAAATCATACCAGAAACGCGTTTTAACAAAATACTGAAGGATGATAGGTTAAATATAAACAATCAATACTTTGGCAATTATAATGCCATTTTCAGAATAAATGACCGACTGAAAATAAAAACAAATTTATATTATGTCAATGACGAAATTAAAAACACTCAATTATATAGAAATGAATATATAATTAATAATGACATATTTTCAACAGAAGACAAGAGTATTATCGATAAAGAGCCAATACAATATAGAGGAGATATTGAAATCAAATATAACGCCTCTGAAACCTCATTATTAACTTATAAATTTAGAATAAAAAAAGAATTCATCGATACGCAATCATTGATAAATACAAACAACATTAGCTACGATTCCGAACTTAATTCGGAGGATTTTTATATTAGGCAGTCCTTACTTTACACCAAAAAATTATCCGATAAAAAAGCTTTACAACTTTCAATCTTTCAATCTTCAAATGTCATCCCCCAAACTTTTAAAATTAATCCTTCAGTGATTGATTTAAATGTCAATTTCTATGATGTTCAACAAGTTAAAAATAAGAAAAATTATGTTAAATTACATTCAAGCTATCTGGGAGTAGCTTCATCAGGGGATAAATATACTTTTTCATTTGGTGGTATGTTGGAAAAGAATGAATTGAATTCTGAAATATTGAGCCTTAGTGAGATTGAAAACGACATAACGGAAAATGGAAGTAACAATGTTGACTATTCTAAACAAAAAATATACCAAACAAGCACTTATGATATAAACATAGGAAAATTTGAATTTTCTCCGGAAATTTCCTTTAGGTACTTTTTTCAAAGTATAGAAGACAGAGTAACTAACACAATTTATGAAAAGAATAATATTATTATAAATCCTGCCATTAATTTTAGATATTCCATAACCAAATCCTCGTTCTTGAATGCAAGTGTAGACTATGATCAAAATGGGATAGCACAAAATTATATTTTCCAAAACCCTGTTCTATTAAATAATAGAGTTTTGGAAAGTAATATTCCCAGTTTAGAATTACAAAAGGCAACAAGTTATGGTTTGTTCTATTTTAAGAATGATATGTACAATCAACTTCAACTAAATTTCAATATTAATTATGAAACTACAAAAGGCAATTTTTTTACAAATTCTTTAATAAATAGCAATATAACTTCAATTCAATATTTTTATTTAAACCAGAATAATGACAATTTGAGTTTTAGTAGTTCTATCAGTAAATATTTACCGTTAGTAAAATCAACGGTAAAATTGATTTCAAATTTTTCCGTTTCTCGCTATAAAAATATCGTAAATGAATCTGGATTAAGAGATAATACAGGTCAATTTTTTAAATCAGATTTATTCTTTAAAAGTGCGTTCAAAAGTTTCTTCAATTTTGAAAACATATTTTCTTACTCAAAATCGACTTTTAAAAATGAAGATTCAAATCGGTTCATAAATGAATCAATCAATAATGTTTTTAAAGTAATGCTTAAACCGACAAAAGTCTGGTACGTCATGCTATCCTCGGACTATTTGATTCCGAATTTGAAAAATAATTCAGAAAATTATATGTTTTTGGATGCGACGATAAGATATAGACCAAAAAACAAAAATTTTGATTTTAGCTTTAGTGGGAAGAATCTATTAAATGAAAAGCGTTTCCAGCAAACACAAATCTCCGACTTTTCAACGAATATTTTTACAACCAATATTTTACCCATATATTTTTTGTTTAACGTATCATACAGTTTCTAAAAAATGAACCTTATATTTAATATGCTTTAATCTGTAATTTTCACTATCTTCCGCCAAACACTAAAACTTAAATTTATGAAAAAAGTAATTTTTATGTCATGTATGGCACTTTTCATCGCCTTGTCATTTAATTCTTGCAGAGATACGAATGAAAAAGATGAAAGAACTGAAACCGAAAAAGTCATTGACGATATGGAGGCGGATGGTGCCGATGTAGAAGTTAGTCGAGACGGAGACAAAATTAAGATGGAGACGGACGACAAGAAAGTTAAGATTAAAGAAGATGATGGTGATGTTAAAGTCAAAATAAAAACGGATAATGACGATAATTAGATAATGTCTAAATTATCAAGGAAAACGGTTCTTTAATGAGCCGTTTTTTTATTTTATTAAATCCTGATAAGGAATTATGGTTTCAAAACCTTTCGTTTTAAAATAGTCTGAATGATTTTCTTGCGACGCAACCATGACAAAATCACCACCCCAAGCACCAAGACTTTTAATGCTTCCATTGAAATCGGAAAACAATAATTCTTTAATTGTTTTCTGCTTGATAATGCAAGAAATGATGCGTTCGTGTTGTTCCATTAATCTTTGAAAATCTGCCAAATTATCGCAATCAATAAGTTCATTTGTGATAGTGTTGATTTCTGAAATTTCTCCAGAAATATAGTTTCTGTTAGACCTATAATGCGCAATGGCATCCCGACTGTTTTGCTTTTTGTTTAGATAGACAAAATAGAGATTATCTTTAAAAACAGGATTAAAAGCGACTTTCTTTACTTTGGGTTGATTGGAATTCAATTGATAAGTAATTGGCACATCATGCTGTGCGCAAGCAATATCATAACCACTTCCCCCGAATGTTTTGGCAAGCAATTGAAAGGCATCAACTTTTGCCCAATTTGCTATATTATTGACTAAAGTTGATGACGTACCAAGTCCCCAATTTTTAGGAAAATCCAATTCCGTAGTAATCTTAATTCCTTTCTCGGTATCAATGAAATTCATTAAAAATGATTTGTTGATTTGATTTGCTGAAAATAATAGTTTCAACAAGATTTTTCCTTTCTCATCCAAACGTGTTTTTTTATTGTATTCTGTGGAAAACTGGTAAACTAATGGGAAAGTAACTTCACTGAATTCAAAAATTTCCTCAAACCAAATAGCTCCCTTTTCATCCAGACTTTTCCAGATGATTCTGTTCTCATCAATTAGTTCCACTTTTAAAGATTGCCCAAGCTTCGTCGGAACAGCAAGCGAAAGTGCACCATCCAAAACGACATATTCTCCTGTGAGCAGTAATTTTCCGTTGCTGTAGAATGTTTTAGGTTTCGGATTCAAAGTTTCGGGTTCAAAATTCAAAATTCAAGGTTACTAAATTGGAATTTGGTATTTATTTTTTGGGATTTACTTTTCGACAATCGACAATCGACAATCGACAATAGACAATCGACAATCGACAATCGTCAATCATCAATCATCAATCGACAATCTTCCAAGGCCTTTTCAACCGAGCTATGCGTCACAACATTGGTCTTAAAATGTTCCACCATCTTTGATTTCTCCTCATTAGTTGCATTTAATTGATTGAGCATATTCATCAAATGCATTTTCATATGGCCTTCTTGGATTCCAGTAGTGGTTAGCGAACGCAAGGCTCCAAAATTCTGTGCCAATCCAGCAACTGCGACAATTTGCATCAATTCTTTAGCGGTTGGTTTGCCTAACATTTCTAGACATAATTTTACTAATGGGTGCAAACTCGTCAATCCGCCAACGGTTCCAAGTGCCAATGGGATTTCCATCCAGAATTTAAAAATACCATCCTTGATTTCGGCATGTGTCAAACTGCTATACGTCCCATCTTTTGAGGCATAGGCATGAACACCGGCTTCCACAGCTCTAAAATCATTTCCCGTCGCCAAAACTACGGCGTCGATGCCATTCATGATGCCTTTGTTATGAGTGACGGCTCTATAGGGTTCTACTTCGGCAATTTTTACAGCTTGGATGAACTTCTTTGCAAACTCTTCACCTGAAATGGATTTGTCATCTTTCAACTCATCAACTTTGCAACTCACTTCAGCCCTAACCAAACAATTCGGAACATAATTAGACAAAATGCTTATCACAATTTCGATTTGTTTTTCCGCGTCAGAAAACTTATCATAATGTTCTGCTCCATTCTTGAAAGTCTTTGCAAATTGCTCCAAACACGAATTGATGAAATTGGCGCCCATTGCATCCAAGGTTTCAAATGTGGCATGCAACTGATAATAGTTTTCAAGATTTTTTGTCTTATCAACTAGGTGAATGTCTAAAATTCCTCCACCGCGCTTCTGCATATTCTGGGTGATGGTTTCTGTGTCGATGAATAATTTTGGCTTTATAAAATCAAAAAACTGGTTTAATTTTTCAGTATTACCTTTATACATAAAATGTACTTGCCCAATTTTTGTAGTCGAAATGACTTCCGCTTTAAAACCGCCTCTCTCCAACCAAAATTTTGCTGCTTTACTAGCGGCAGCAACAACGGAACTTTCCTCGATGGCCATCGGAATTGCGTAAATCTTTCCATTGATTAGAAAGTTGGGAGCAACACCAAGCGGTAAATAGTAATTCGTGATGGTGTTTTCTATGAACTCGTCATGCAACTCTTGAAGTTTTTCATTCTCATTCCAATATTGTTTGATAATGTTCTTGGCATTCTCTTTATCAGTAAAATAGGCGTCTACAATCCAATCAATTTTTTTGGATTTAGACAATTTTGAAAAGCCAGCAATTGGTTTGACCATGAAATTAACTTTAAAAAAGCAAAGATACTATCTTGACATTAATATCGTACGACAAATCCGAAGATTGCGCATTTAACTATCAATAGTTAGCGTTTTTGCTTTATTTTTAGTAAACTTGGCGATATTTTGTCAAAAAAATAACACCCCACATGAAGTTTTTAAAATTCTCCTTGATTATATGTTTTTTAGTAACTGGTCTTATATCAGCCCAAAATAGGGAAATCACGCTCGATGAAATTTGGAATGGTACATTTAGGACCGAAGGAATGCAGTCTTTGCATTCCATGAACAACGGCAAACAATATTCTGTTTTAAATACTAATAATGGAACTACCACTATCGATATCTACGATTATAAAACATTGGAGAAAGTAAAGACATTGATTAATTCTAAAGATTTGAAAGATGTCATACGCTTTTCGGATTATACATTTAGTGATGATGAAAGCAAAGTGATTTTGGCAACTGAAGTAGAGTCAATTTTCCGACGATCTACGCTCGGTGTTTTTTATATTTTTGATACGGAAACAAAAAACCTTAGTAAAATATCTGACGAGAAAATACAAGAACCAACTTTGTCGCCTGATGGAAGTAAAGTTGCATTTGGTTTGAACAATAATCTTTTCGTAAAGGATTTGGCAACCGATCAAACAACTCAAATCACGTTTGATGGCGAAAAGAACAAAATCATCAATGGTATTACGGACTGGGTATATGAGGAAGAATTCAGCTTTGTTCGAGCGTTTGAATGGAATGCCGACGGTTCTAAAATAGCCTTTATCAGATTTGATGAAACCAATGTTCCGGAATTTTCGATGGACATTTATGGCAAAAATCTATATCCTGAACAGGAAACCTTCAAATATCCGAAAGCAGGCGAAGTCAATTCCACCGTGACTTTGCACGTGTATGATGTATCTTCAAAAAAGATGAGTGATGTAAAAGTTGATAAAGCTTATAGTGATTTTTACATCCCGAGAATTGAATGGACCAATGATGCTGATCTATTGAGTGCACAATTTCTCAATAGACATCAAAATCAACTGGATTTGTGGCTGATTGATGCAAAAAAAATGTCGTCAACTCTAATTTTGAAGGAAACTGACAAGGCGTATGTCGATGTCACTGATAATTTAACGTTCTTGAAAAATAATAGTTTTATCTGGACAAGTGAAAAAGACGGTTACAATCACATCTATCATCATTCGAAAGATGGAAAATTAATCAATCAAGTTACCAAAGGACCATGGGAAGTAACGAACTACTATGGTTATGATGAAAAAAATAACACTATTTTTTATCAATCGGTAGAGGAGGGGTCCATTAACCGAGACGTCTATTCCATTTCAATCGATGGAAAAAACAAAACCCGTTTGACCAAGGGCACAGGCACTAATAATGCCGATTTCAGTACAGACTTTACTTATTTTATCAATACTTTCTCAAGCGCAACGACACCTCCGGAATATACCTTGAACGATTCAAAATCCGGAAATGTGGTCAAAACCATTGTTGACAATGATGCACTAACCCAAAAATTATTGGATTACAAAACTTCCAACAAAGAATTTTCGACGATTAAGGTGAATGGCAATGAATTGAATATGTGGATGATAAAACCGGCCAATTTTGATCCGACGAAAATCTATCCGTTGTTTATGTTTCAATATTCAGGTCCGGGATCACAGAACGTCGCCAATCGTTGGAACGCATCCAATGATTATTGGTATCAGCATTTGGCACAGCAAGGTTACATCATTGCATGTGTTGATGGTCGTGGCACAGGGTTCAAAGGATCGGACTTCAAAAAAATGACACAAAACGAATTGGGAAAATATGAAGTTGAAGACCAAATAGAAGCTGCAAAGAAATTGGGAAAACTAAACTATATCGATGCCAGTAGAATCGGAATTTGGGGTTGGAGCTATGGAGGCTTTATGAGCAGTAATGCACTTTTTAAAGGGAATGATGTCTTCAAAATGGCCATTGCGGTGGCTCCAGTGACCAGTTGGAGATTCTATGATTCCGTTTATACCGAACGTTATATGACGACACCACAGGAAAACGCGAGTGGTTATGATGATAATTCGCCAATCAATCATGTCGACAAGTTAAAAGGCGATTATTTGTTGATCCATGGGTCTGGCGACGATAATGTGCATGTTCAAAACAGTTTGCGGATGATTGACGCTTTAATAGACGCGAACAAACAGTTTGAATGGATGATTTATCCCGACAAAAACCACAGCATTTATGGGGGCAATACACGGCTTCATCTATACACAAAAATGACTAATTTTATCAATAAAACTCTAGGCGATAAACTAGAGGCTACTAAAGAAAATATGACAAGTACGTCCAATATCAAAGGCTAAATTAACAATTACTAACTAATATTTACTTATGGCGACAACAGCACAACCTATGAAGCAAAAAGAACTATTTGGTCATCCAGTAGGTCTGTACGTACTTTTTTTTACAGAAATGTGGGAACGTTTTTCCTATTATGGAATGCGAGCCATACTCGTGCTTTATCTTGTTGCCGAGACAAGAGGTGACAATGCCGGACTAGGGTGGACTAATGGCGAAGCTTTAGCTTTATATGGCTGGTATACGATGTTAGTATATGTTGCATCCATTCCTGGTGGTTGGATTGCCGATAAGTTTTTAGGTCAGAAAAAATCAGTCTTATTTGGAGGAATTCTTCTCGTAGCAGGCCATGGCATATTATCAATCGAGCAAATGTGGGCATTTTATACAGGTTTAGGTCTAATCATTGCTGGCGTTGGATTGCTAAAGCCTAACATTTCAACAATGGTTGGCGGCTTGTATAAATCTGGAGATATCAGAAGGGATAAAGGATTTACCATTTTTTATATTGGTATCAATGTGGGGGCATTTCTTGCTGGTATAATAGTAGGATACGTTGGTGAGGTCTATGGATGGCATTATGGTTTCGGACTTGCTGCAATAGGAATGGCTTTGGGCCTTATCCAATTCATAGCCGGTCAGAAATATTTAAAGCATGTAGGGAATAATACCAGCGATTCAGAAAATGAAGAAGAAAGAGCAGCTATGAAGCGACCATTGACTAAAGTGGAAAAGGACAGAGTAATTGTACTTTTTATATCGTTTATATTGGTGATTGTTTTTTGGGGTGCATTTGAGCAAGCTGGAGGGTTAATGAATATCTATGCTTCTGAAAAAACCGATAGAATGCTTATGGGCTGGGAAGTGCCTGCCTCATGGTTTCAATCGCTCAATGCGATGTTTATTATTATTTTAGGAACTACTGTAGCGGCCTATTGGGCGAGAAGGAAACTAAAGGGAAAGATTTCCACCTCATTATTTAAAATGTGTCTTGGGTTGATTATTATGGGTATAGGTTTCTTTTTTATGACTGCCGCTGCTGCACAATTCAACAGTGATGGGTCGTCTGCAATGTACTGGCTCGTACTGGCGTATTTGTTTCATACAGTTGGTGAACTATGTCTTTCTCCAGTGGCTCTGTCTTACATTACAAAGTTGGCACCCTTAAAATACGCTTCCCTTATGATGGGCGTTTATTTTGCCATGACAGGATTTGGGAACAAATTGGCTGGCTTACTTGGAGAATCAGCGTCTTCTTTGGGAGAATATACCGTCTTCACTGGAATCGCAATTTTCTGTGTTATTTTTGGTTTATTGGTGTTATTGATTAGAAAGAAATTGGAAAAATTGACCCATGGCGCTGAAGATAATGAAAGAACAATGGTAGAGGATGAATTGACCGAAGGTTTTGAATTAGCAGATAAACATCGTAATTAGATTTCATGAGCACAGCAAACTATCGATTTGAAGGTTCGGAAATGAACCGCAAACTACTTCTTGGGCATCCATCCGGATTGTTTGTTCTCTTTTTTACCGAAATGTGGGAACGTTTTTCTTATTATGGAATGCGTGCCATTTTGGTCTTGTTTTTAACTCGATCAATTTTAGAAGGAGGTTGGGCTTGGTCGAGGGAAGATGCTTTAGGGCTTTATGGAACGTACACAATGTTGGTATATTTTTCTCCTATCATAGGAGGCTATTTGGCGGATAAATTTATAGGGTATCGAAAGGCAGTTGCCATAGGTGCTTGTATTATGACACTGGGCCATGCTGCGATGGCATTGGATACGCCATGGAGTTTATATGTAGGAATAGGTTTATTAGTGGCAGGTAACGGATTGTTCAAACCAAATATCACTTCCATTATAAGCGGAATATATATAAATGCCCAAGATAAAAAGGATGGTGCTTTCACCATTTTTTATATGGGAGTAAATGCAGGAGCATTTTTAGGAATCCTCCTTTGCGGATATATAGGAGAAACTGTTGGCTGGCATTATGGATTCGGCTTGGCAGGTGTTTTTATGTTCTTGGGAATGTTGCAGTTTTGGTTTGCTCAAGGGATTTTTGGTAAAATTGGATTGTCACCTTCAAAAACTATTGAATACAATGATGCAATTATTAAGAATGAAGAAATTGAAAATGAGATAGATGAGAAAGTTGTTCCTGCCAAAGTTCAAAGAGACCGATATATTGTAGTTGCCATTTTAGCATTTTTCACCATTTTCTTTTGGGCTGCATTCGAACAAGCTGGAGGCTCAATGACCATCTTTGCAGCTGACTACACCAATAGGTTACTTGTTGGAAATGCTGCAGATATATTTAGGATTGCCAATACCTTGCTCACGGTAGTTCCATTGATAATTATTACCTATGTGTTGTTCAAATTGTTCCAGGTTACTTTTAAAAAATACGCATTATCCAATATATCTTTAGGGACAAGTTTTGCCATTATTTGGGCGATTGTTATCTGGATGCTTTTTAACCAATATAATACCATAGGAACGGAAGTTCCGGCATCTTGGTTTTCAATTTTGAACTCATTCTATATCATAGCCTTCGCTCCTCTGGTTTCAAAAATTTGGGAAAGTAAATACAATCCATCCGCATCTGTGAAGTTTGGAATAGGATTGATTTTGTTAGGTCTAGGTTTTGGGATTTTAGCTTATGGCTCAACAGGGATAGAACAAGGTGCGCAAAACGCTTCAGTAAGTATGGTTTGGTTAATATTGGCGTACTTGCTTCATACTTTGGGTGAACTTTCATTGTCTCCTGTGGGATTATCTTATGTAAGTAAATTGGTCCCTGCCACTAAAATAGGATTGATGTTTGGCCTTTGGTATATTGCTATTGGTCTCGGAAATAAAACCGCAGGTGAAATGGGTGGAATGATAGATAAAATTACAGCAGCTTATGATATGACAACGTTTTTCCTGATTTTTACCATAGTGCCGATTATTGCGGGTCTCATTATAATGTCGTTGACTCCTGTCATGAATAAACTAATGCACGGCGTTCGATAATCGAATAAAATCGTTAAAATAAAGACAAAATGCTCCCTTTTGGAGCATTTTTTGTAAGTTCGGAACAACTTTTGCTTCTTAAGTAAATGTTTTAAATAAAATAGATTCCCTTCTTCGAGGGAATTAAAATAGATTTTCTATGAAAAAATTTATATTGCTACTGGTAGTTACACTATTTGTTTCAGCCAATACTATAGCTCAAGAAATTAAATGGGTCACTTTTGAAGAAGCTTTGGCACTTCAAAAAAAGAAACCTAAAAAAATAATGATGGATGTTTACACAAGTTGGTGTGGACCCTGCAAAATGTTGGATAAAAACACATTTCAAAATCCAGACGTTGCAAAGTTTGTGAATGATAATTATTACGCCGTAAAATTTAATGCTGAAGGTAATGATGTCGTTAAATATAAAGATGTTACCTATTCAAATCCTGGGTATAAGGCGGAAATGGCAAGCAGAAGAAATGGCGTTCATGATTTGACTCTTAAATTGGGAGTCAATGCCTATCCGACCATTGTTTTCTTTGATGAAAAAGCTGAACTTATTTTCCCTGTTAGAGGTTATCAAAATCCACAGCAATTGGAACTATATCTAAAAATGTTCAAAGATGATAAGCATAAGGATATGAAAACACAAGAAGATTTTAATACGTATTATTCAGCTTTTGTTCCTGCGTTCAAAGGATAATTTTAAGTCGCAGTTTACAGTCGCGGTCTTCAGTAAAGGTGCTGCATAAATGATTCAACTTTATGAAAAATTGATTTTTAATATTCATATACAAAAGCTCCCTTTTCACTAGTAATGTGGAAAGGGATTTTTTGTTTTTCGCAGGTTTCTTTCCATCTCGAAACGTAAGATTTATAATTGCTTCCATCGGCAATGATAAGTTTTGGATGTAACGAATCAATCATCCTTACCAAATTAATCTTGGGAGAATTCCGAAGAAGCACATAATCGGGTTTAAAGGATTTTACTTGATAAACTCCCAAACTATCAATTACGAGCAGCTTTTGAGTGTCAAATTCATAAACCGATTCAAGATTGGAGTTTTCAATAGTCTCGATAGAATTCCCAACCTTATAGTTTTTGATAACTTTATCATTCGCCTGTGTCAGACGATCCCAATTTGAAGCTATTTTCAATTTTGGATCTGCTTTAATTCCGATAAGTGACGTTTGACTCTTGTGAAACACGACGAATTCCTTTGTTTGATTTTTATAATTATCAAAGAGAAACGCACTTTGAATAAAGAGGACTGATATCAGAAGTATAATCAAGCGAGAATACGTAGGTTGTT
>JBBSLN010000014.1:0-14960 GCA_038255205.1 Flavobacteriales bacterium | reverse complement strand
GATTGAGCAATCTCAAATGAATTTTTCCAAGGTGACCAGCACCAAGAACACCAACTTTTAACATTGTTATGACGTTTTCAACAAAAATAGATAATATACACACGAATTCCGCGAATTTCCACGAATTTCACGAATTTTTAAGGTTTAATTATAAAAACTGCAAAGTCGGCAATCGCAAAGGAGAAAGAAAAGATAAAATTATGGACTATAGATGACGGAGGTACACTGGTGGTATGAAAGAAAGGACGGATGACAGATGACGGATGACCAGAATGAAATGATGATCACGTTATAGTTTTGTATTAACAACTCAACAACTTCATGCAAATGCATTTTTAAAGCACCAAATTCCAATTTCAGGATTGGTCTATTGTTTTTGGAATTGGGATTTGGGATTTGCCTTTTTTTGAAGTAGTTTAGCTAAAAACTTCCCAGTTAGTGAAAGATACATTTAAACATAAGGGATTACGGCAGCAACTCGTTGAGGTTGTTAAGAAAAAAGGTATTTCTGATGAAAAGGTGTTAGCAGCCATAGGTAAAATCCCGAGACACTTTTTTATGGATTCTAGTTTTTTAGACCACGCTTATGTGGACAAAGCATTTCCGATTGCCGCAGACCAAACCATTTCCCAACCTTACACCGTCGCATTTCAAACCGAATTATTACAACTAAAGGAAGGCGACAAGGTTTTGGAAATCGGCACAGGTAGCGGTTACCAAACAGCTGTGTTATGCGAATTGGGAGCAAAAGTTTACAGCATCGAACGCCAACTGGAACTATTTAAAATCACAAGTAAATTTCTTCCGAAATTGGGGTATCGACCTAAAAAACTAATTTTCGGAGATGGTTATAAAGGGCTTAAAGAACAAGCGCCTTTTGATGGCATCATCGTGACTGCAGGAGCGCCCTTTGTCCCGAAACCGTTAATGAGCCAATTAGCAATAGGAGGGAGACTGGTCATTCCGGTGGGTGACGAAGTACAAATCATGACGTTGTTTGTGAGGAATGGTCACAAGGATTTTGAAAAGCATGAATTCGGAGAGTTTCGGTTTGTACCTTTACTTGAAGATAAAAATTAATGAATTTATTAACTGAACACTGAACACTGAACACTGAACACTGAATACTGAATTCGATTGGCAGGTGTTGGAAGGGTGGGGCGTTTTTTTTTGTAATGGGAATTTTGTTGTATTTGCATGATGAGTATTAGGCTTGACACTTGATCATCTTTATGGGCACAATCCCTGCAAATTAATAATTGGCTTTCTTGAGCTTTTTGTTCAACCATTTTAAAAAACCCACTTGAAGTTCCTACTTCTATATTATAAAACTAAAGACAATTTAGAAAACCTGTTACATCTGTAAGTTGATATGTTGTTTGAGCAATAGATACTGTGATATAAGTATCAATTGTAAAATAGCGCTGTTATGTGCCAATTAAATAGAATGTCATGGAAGACACGAAAAAAATTGAGAATCAAAAAAAAGAATGGGACTAGTCAAGAAAAGCATTCCACTGATTCTAAAAAGAAAGAAGATATCAAGAAGAATATCCCAGAAAGTAAAAAGAAACATTAAATACAAGGATTCATCCATTGAGTTTTAAAGGCCTGTTATGATAATCTTTGTTAAAACAGCTAAATATTGGTTAAACTCAATTTAAATTGAAAAGTTCAGTAGTTAGCAAACTATTATTTTCAATTTTATATTGAAATCGCTTACTTATGTAACAATAATCCAAAATTATGTAACGGACATTGATCATTAATTAGCCATCTTTGTAGAGCTATTAATCAGTGGATTGTTGGGGAACAAGAAGCTGATAACATGGGGCACATAAAAAGCGGACTGGGGAGTCTGCTTTTTTTATTCTTCAATTACAGATTTAATAGTGTAGTATATGTAACTTTCCTTAAATGCAATATAACTCATCTCGTTGTCAATTTGCTATCTTTAATAATTAGAGTTAGTTACCTAAATAAATCCAAGTGCTTACATACGATTGTTTGGCCAAAAAAAGCAGATGTGCGAGTCCGCTTTTTTGTTCTCAATAATAAATCTTTATCTGTAATATATGTAACCATTCTATAAGTTTACATAAACTTAATTGTGATTAATGCATCATATTTGATGTGCTATTAATCATTTTTTTTTGAGTGCTATTAATAAGTTAATTATTCGAGAATACAACATTAATTTCTACGCGGTCTTAAGAAGTAGGCTTCTGAAGCCTGCTTTTTTATTTGTCAGAACTTTACAGTTGTTGTTTGTTGGATTCAGCCGAATCCATTGTTATTCCTTTGCAATCAATTCAAATTATAAAGGCGAATATGACGCTCAAAATGATTTCGACAGTCACTGAAAGTAATCAGATGAAATCTCAATTTAAGATTAGCGATCATCCTCGTAGAGGAGATGTAAAGGAAATTAATAATTGTAATTGCTATACATTTGACAAGCTATATTTTTAATATTCACCAAAACTTTCAAAGCATATCACCACCCGGTTCAATTCTTTATAAACCAGGTCAAGAGCAGCCAATTTTGTTCTGAAAACTATTAAAAAAATTGTTAATAAACTATTTCGTATCTTTTATCGCAATTTTAATACGAGTTTAAAGTATTAAGAGTCCTCATTAATTCTCTTTAAATGATATTATACGTAAAATATATGGTAAGCTTAAGGTGCAAGCTTATGGTAAAACAAGAATTGGAAAAACTAGGTTTGCACTATAATAATGTTGAACTTGGTATGATTGATATCAGGGAAGACCTGTCAGATGAGCTTAAGCAAACTCTAAAATCTAATTTAGCGATGTCAGGTTTAGAATTATTGGAGGATGATAAAAAAATTCTTGTAGAAAAAATAAAAAACGTCATTATAGAAATGATACACTATTCTGATGAAGTGCCTAAAATCAACTTTTCAGATTATATCAGTGAAACATTAGGTTATGATTATACGTATTTGTCAAGTTTGTTTTCTGAAGTTAAAGGTGACACCATACAACATTTTATTATCAAGCATAAAATAGAAAGGGCTAAAGAGCTGATACTTTACAACGAACTGAACCTTACCGAAATAGCTTATATTCTACATTATAGCAGTGTGGCCCATTTATCCAGTCAGTTTAAAAAAATCACAGGACATACGCCTACCTATTATAAAATAATCGGTGCGAAAAGAAAAGTCAATTTAGAAAATCTTTGACAAAAAGGATACTTTTTTTTATAGAAAAAAGTCTTTTTGATCTTCGAGTTCTAAATTTAGTCACTTACGTTTTCATGGCCAATTAATTCTGCCCGTCCTGAATAAAGGCTATATAATTTAATATAAATAGGAATAAAAACGACAAAGTATTTAAATGTAAGTTCCAGTGAACCTTTCAAATTAAAAATTTAGGCTAACTTCGGGTTTGAAACCATCACTTAACTATAACAAATGCTACTAACTTATTGTATATTATCTGCTTTATTTATCACGGTGAGCATATTGCCATTTATACCCCATCAGCATTGGATGTTTCGGGTTTGGGAGTTCGGAAGAATACAGTTGATGTTCCTTTTACTCATAACACTGGCATTGGGAATAGTATTTGTAGAAGACAAAAGCCTTCTTTTCTGGGGAACAGTTTTAATACATGCAGGGCTTATCATCAACAATGTCATCATCCTCATTCCTTATACCACAGCATATAAGAAAATAAAAAAAAATGCTATTCCGAAAGATTCCAAGGCAATTTCAATTATATCGGTGAATGTGTATCAATTTAATGAACGGTACGAAGACTTAATAAAGTTAGTTAGGGAAGTTAAACCCGATATCTTGCTTACCATGGAATCCAATCAGGCTTGGGAAGATGCCTTGACCGAAATTGAGGAGGACTATCCGAACTTCAAAAAAGTAGCTTTGGAAAACACTTATGGAATTCATTTTTATACTAAACTATCTTCGAATTCTATAAAGGCTAATTATTTTACAGCAGACGATTTGCCCAGTATAGAGGCTTCCCTACTCACGGATGATGGCATGCCATTCACCCTTTTTGGGATTCATCCACCACCACCAAGCCCTACTGAAGAAGATAATTCTAGAGAACGGGATGCCGAATTGCTTTCTCTAGGAAAGAAAATTTCAGAAATTGAAGGGTCTGTAATTGTGGTTGGCGACTTTAATAATGTTGCCTGGGCAAAATCTTCCATTCTTTTTAGAAACACTTCAAAATTGATAGATCCAAGAATAGGCCGTGGATTTATAGCTACCTATCATGCTAAATATAGATTGCTTAGATTTCCTATTGACCTTTTTTTCCATTCCACAGATATATTTATTGAGGACTTAAAAACCTTACGAACTATTGGAAGTGACCATTTGCCACTTTTCTGTAAATTTTTTATAAATCAAAAAGAAGATATACAGGAGGAAGAAGTGGAAACGCTTAAAGAGGGAGAAGAGGAGGAAGTAGAAAAAATGATAGAAGATGGGATTAAAGAGGAAGGTAATCGACCCGAAGTAGCCTCAAGCTAACCCTAGTCTCTGCCGAGTGCCAACAATATCTCCCTTATGACCACTTTATTTGAGAGAAATTTTCAAGTTTAAAAAAAGCACGTCGAATGTTAGATGGTCATGTCCAAACTAATCAAGCCAGTTCCCATAGTAATGAAGTTAATTCTCAACTGCCGGGAACCCAATTGCAAAACGCTTTTCTATCTTTATTGCAACCCCTCAACAGCGAACCAAAAACAACTCAAGTTTCATTATCTCAACGGGCTTAATTAAACAGACCACCGACCTCTAGAATAATAATAATAACTGGAGTGTAAATTCGCGTTTTATAATGGAAAGTTAAATGAAGTGAATTGAGACATTCTCAAAATAGAATTGTACAAGAATTTAATGAAAGAATTGATAAGTCCATGAGCCATTCAGACAATGCAGGACTGATGATTTGAAATTCAAAAAGTATCAATGGAGTTAGAAATCTATTGGACTTAACTAGATGCCAATTTTTATAGCGACATATTATTGCCAACTTAGGTCTACATACTTCGCGCTTATAACTTCAAGCTTCGTGCATTTTATCCATCAAAAAATTTTCAGCCCAAACATGAACGCATCACTTTGAAAACCACTTTGGTATGAACGGACATAATCCAAACGTAAGAACCTAAACTTTCCAAACCCAATATTATCAATCCCAACGGTGTATTCCTGATAGGGTTTATTATCTGGCGTTGATAGGGCATGAGCACCTAAAATCAAATTGAAGTTAAGCTTATTGAGCAACGGAATTTTTCCTAAAATAAAACCATTGAAATCATGTTCGGCATGAAATTCCATATACGAATCGTTTGTGCTTAAGTCGTAGTAGGGAAGGTTATTAAAGACATTCAGATACGAGCCGGAACCAATATGGGTCTGGTTGCCATTAAAGTGATGGTAATCCATAAAGGCAATAGTACCGGCATTAAAGAACTTACCAGCTTTAAAATTGTATTCAAATTTACCCTTATCGCGAATGCTAAATCCTTGCGTCACACGTAATTTCACTTGGTCAAAATCATAATCAGAAGAGGATGCAGCAAAACCTTTTTCATAGCCTACAAACAAGGTTGGATATTTTGAATTGGGAATATTAAACTTGCCATCAGGATAACTAAAATAATCCTGCCCAAAGCTGAAGCGTCCTGAAATATCGAATTTAAAGATGTTATGTGTTTCAAAAGGTGCCACACCATAAGCATTTTCATCTAAAGGATTGTTGCTAGTGTACTCTCGGTTCGACTTAGGATACCACACTTGGTCTGTTGTGTTGAATAAAGCCTTTCGACGTTGATAGCTCAACACTGAATAGAGTCGGAAGCCATTGTACAACTCTTCGGAATGCGAGACTTGCACAAAACTTTTGTCATATATTTTCATATAATTTGTCTCATCAAATAATGAAAACCCTGCGTTCAAGGATTTGGATATAGGCTCTTCGGAATTGAACTGTTGCGTGGTCACACCGCCAATCACTGACAAGAAAGCGCGACTCGTATTATTGAATTTGTAAGTCGCAGATAGGCTGCCTCTTAAACGGTCGTCGCTAAATCCATAATTGATGTTGCCACCAATGGACAAATAGCGTTTGAACTTATCGTAACTCTTACGGTAATACCCACCGATGTCTGCATTCCATCCTTGTACGGTGTTAAAGCTGATGGCAGAAGCAGGCGAGGTGATGCCAGCATTCCATTCTTTATAGGTGTTGCTGTAATTATAGCCAGAAAGGAGGTCACCAAACTTAAATTTATTTTTGACGCCATCTATGGAATCTTTATAGGTTTTCGATTCCCGGATGATTTGGATGCTGTCTTTTTTGACATAATCTGTTACCTCCTCCGTCGTTAAAGGCACAGGACGTATACTTCGCCAAAATGTGGAATCTTTCTTGTTCGCTTCATTTTCGAAGGAAAGGATTTCGCGTCCAAAATCCTTTTTGGTAATTTCCGGATTGAACACATAATTACTGTACACATAGGTAAATCGGCCATCACCATTGATTCCGAAAATGCCATACTTAAAATCGATGGTCTGGGAGATTTTTGCCCAAATCCGGTCCTTTTCGGAATAAGAGAAGTCCTGTTGCAGCGATATGATATCAGCCGCAGGAATACGCGCTTGAATACCAGTAATATCCAGTTCCAAAGCATAGAACGTCCATTGGTCTTCCACAATATAGACATACCCAGAAAAAACAGGGTCATTGTCGCGTTTGGGAGTCACTTTTATTTTATTGACGAGGTTGCCTTTGTCATCGTAGAAAACACCCTCAAGTTTGTAGCGATAGTATGAAAACGCATTAGTTGCAATCGGCGAAACGATTTGATTGCCCAATTCGATGGTGTTTTCGTAAAAATTATAATCGACATCCACCGCAGTGTTGAAACTAAATCCACTATCATTGCCAGCCACTTTGGAGGCTGTAATTTTCTCCTTCAACTTATCAGGTCTTAAGAATTCGATTTTGGAGATGGTTTCAGATAAATAAATAATACCACTGCGGGTAGAGTCCAAGCCGCCACCGAGGTCTCCTATCTCTTGTCCCAAGATTTTTTCTGGAGCATCCTTAATACGAATCAAACCTCTAGAATAGAAATCGGCTTTGTAGGCGTTGATTTTCTCGAGGTTTGCCTTTCTGTTATCAATAGCTTTCCGTATGATTTTATCCGCCGGGTTTTCATCGGAATTAATCACCACTTCATTCAGGGATATTTCTTCTTCAACAAGTTGGATGTCTAGCTTAAAGGGCAATTTATCAACCGAAATAGACTTCTTTACGGTCTTATAACCTAAATATTGAAACACAATCACGTAGTCACCAAGCTTGCTGATATTCAACTCATAGATTCCGGCGTCATTGGTAGTGGTTCCAGTAAAGGTATTCTCAATAAAAATGTTTACTGAAGGAAGCGGTTTATTGTTTGTATCCGTAATGGTTCCCTTGATTTGTGATAGGGAAATGAAACTAACAAAACAAAAGAGAATGGCGAGTAACGATTTAGTCATAAGTTGTTGGTTATATTAGTATAGACGCACATTTTTAGCGAATGGTTGCCTAATGAAAACCAAACATAACCATAAAAATACTGACCTCTTGTTATTGAAATCTTAAATTTAGTTGTAAATTTTTTTGATGCGGTCTAGGTTGCGCTTGTTGTCACGGTCCTTTATGGTATCGCGCTTGTCGAAGAGTTTCTTACCTTTTGCCAACGCAATCTCTAGCTTGGCATAGCCTTTTTCATTGATAAACAATCGTGTAGGAATAATAGCCAATCCTTTTTGTTGCACATCTTTATTGAGAGATTTCAACTCACGCTTGTTGAGGAGTAGTTTTCGCTCTGCTTTTGGTCTGTGATTGTAGTAATTGCCAAATGCATATTCCTCAATGGTCATGTTGATGGCAAATAATTCACCTCTATCATTGAACTCACAGAAGCTTTCGGCAATAGATGCCTTACTGCTTCTAATGGATTTTATTTCAGTACCAGTCAAAACAATGCCAGCGGTGTATTTGTCTAGTATTTCATAGGCAAAACGCGCTTTCTTGTTGAGTATGTTGATGTTTTTTTGCATGAATGCCAAAGGTAAATAATTTAAGATAACTTTTTAACCGATACCGAAAAGTAATTGATAGTTTTGCGACTGTATCAATCAAATAGTAATTATGAAATATGTTTTAGTTCTTATATCAAGTGTAATGCTCTTCAATTGCAATGAGAAGCAACGCGAAATTGTGGATGCAGATGATATCATTAGGAAGTCCATTGAAATTTCCGGTGGGAATAAGATAGGGACATCCGTTATTGAATTTGATTTCAGGGATGCGCACTATAAAGCTGGAAGAGATGACAGCAAGTATGAGTTCATAAGATTTTCGAAAGATTCCGTGAATAGTATCTTAGATTATTTAACCAATTCAGGATTTAAGAGAACTATCAATGATAGCTTGGTAACAGTTGCCGATTCGATGGCAACCAAATATTCTGCTTCCGTAAATTCTGTGCATTACTTTTCGGTATTACCTTATGGTTTAGATGGAAAAGCAGTCCATAAAAGGTATTTAAATGCTATTGAAATCAAAGGTAAACCTTATCACAAAATCGAAGTGACTTTTAGTCAAGATGGAGGAGGGGAAGACTTTGAGGATATTTTTATTTACTGGATCCATACTGAAACAAACAAATTAGATTATTTAGCCTATTCCTATAAGGAAGATGATGGAAAGGGATTACGCTTTCGGGAAGCCTATAACGAACGCTACATCAACGGCATTCGGTTTGTGGATTATAATAATTACAAACCCAAAGGAAGCAATGTCAATCTGGAAGATTTGGACCAGTTGTTTATAGAAAAGAAACTAGAACTTCTTTCCAAAATCGAATTGGAAAACGTAACGGTTAATTGATTGTCAAAACTTGGTCAGCGATTTTATCTCCCATGATGGTCAAGATATAAAGGTTGCCATTGTTGTTGTCATCGATGTCACCATATTTCTCTTGTTTAAGTATAGAATTTACGAACGCTGGCGTGGTATTGCTATGACCAACTACTAATACAGTTTTACCGACATTATTGTATAAAAATGAACTCACATTATCCATATCTGTCTTTCCATAAACCAGAATGTTAAGGTTGTTTTTCTCTGCGGTGGGTTTGGCTGTTTCTAGGGTACGATGATAGTCCGTGGAGTACACCGCATCAAATTTGACGTTACTCAAAATAGTGTTCCAGTTGTCCGCACGTTTCAATCCCTCTTCAGTGAGGTGTGGATTCTTTTCTGATGGATTGCTTCTATCTTTTTCCGCGTGACGAATAAAATAGTAAGTCGTGACATCCGAAACCGTCTCTAAATTTTTTTCTTGGGAAAAAGACGAGAATGAAACCAATAATAAAAAGGTTAGAAATATAGGCTGTTTCATCTTAAAAATATTTTAAACTTTAAACTAAAAACCATAAGCTATATAGTACAAATCATAAACTAATTATGCCAATTCCAAAGCAATCTCAATCATGCCATTAAACGTAGTTTCACGTTCTTTTGAAGAGGTGCTTTCACCTGTCACTAAAGAATCTGAAATGGTAAGGATGCTCAAGGCGTGTACCTTGTGTTTTGCAGCGATTGTATAAAGTCCGGCAGTTTCCATTTCAGCACAAAGTACACCGAATTTACTCCACTTTTTATAAGATTCAAAATCATCGTCGTAGAACGCGTCCGAAGTGAAGACATTTCCAGCTTTTAGAGCAATGTTTTTTTGTTTTGCGACTTCAACCGCCTTTTCAAACAATCCGAAATCAGCTGTCGGTGCAAAATCAGCACCACCAAAACGAAGTTCATTGACACCGGAATTTGAGGAAGCAGCCATCGCCAATACAATATCCCTAATCTCGACATGCTTTTGATAGGAGCCAGCACTGCCAACCCTTATAAGATTTTTGACACCATAGTCATTGATAAGTTCGTGGGCATAAATGGAAATACTTGGAACGCCCATGCCTGTACCCATTGTCGAAATGCGTTTGCCTTTATAGGTTCCTGTATAGCCAAACATGTTCCTCACTTTGTTAAAACAAAATGGATTGTCGAAAAAAGTTTCGGCAATCCATTTGGCTCTTAATGGGTCTCCCGGAAGGAGTATAGTTTCTGAAATGTCGCCCTTTTTGGCTTCAATATGTACACTCATTAGATGAATTTAATCATCATAAAGATATCAAAATTAATAGTCTGAAGTGGACATTTCCTCTGAAATGACGTCTACACCAGATGAGGTCCCAATTCTATCGGCGCCTGCATCTATATATTTCTTGACAGTTTCATAATCTTTGATGCCACCGGACGCTTTTATCTTTGCGCGATTTTTAACTGTCTTTTTGATGATTTTAACAGCGGTTAAAGTGGCTCCGCTTTTAGAAAAGCCTGTGGATGTCTTTATAAAATCAACATTGGCGTCCATGCAGATCTCACATGCTTTGATAATTTCATTTTTCGAAAGTTCACTGATTTCGAGAATCACCTTCAATGGTATTTTGCCTATGGCGTTTTTTACATCAGAAATATCCTTGAATACAGCAACGAAATTCTTGCTGTTCAAAAATCCGATATTGATAACCATATCAATTTCATCGGCACCATCTTCAACTGCCCTAGAAGCTTCAAAGACTTTGGCTTCTGTGGACATATTTCCTAGTGGAAATCCAACAACTGTACATACTTTTACAGAAGATTTTGCTACTAATTGTTTTGCCAATGGCACATAGCAACTACCTATACAGACAGAATAAAACTGATGTTGCTTAGCCTCGTTGCATAAATCAATTATATCCCGCTCTGTGGTAGAGGGTTTTAAAGCAGTATGGTCAATATATTTATTAATTTTCATTGAGATTTAGGTTAAGTGGTAGCCAAACTACGACAAACGGTTCAGTTTTGAAAAAATACGATCGTTTTTTAGATGAACGGTGACATCATTATTTTGTTGTTTCGTTTAATGCACTTTTTATGAGATATTTAAGCTCGTCATGTTTGGCAAATAAAATTCGTTTGTAATTGAAGTACGCTCTTTATAACTAAAAAGATTATCTGTATAACAAATGTGATGCAATTTTATGTAATCTTTAACAACTGTAGCAAGAAAAAATAACACCGGAACGATCCTTCATTTTATTAATAAAATTGAATTAGAATCTATCCCTTTAATTCGTTTTGATAAGATTATCTTATTTAACTTTGGGTAAAATCCTAACAAACATGTCAGAGCACAGCCATGTGAATTAAGAATATGACTTTATCTGTGAAGAAGGGGAAATTATAAGTATTACGTTGGCTTTGGCGGCGAAATTGCTAAATCCAGAAAAGAGGATTTTAATTTTTGGACGTTTTGAAATTAGTTGCCAACAATAACGGAAGACCTTTTTAAAACTCAACTTGAGAATTCGTAAAATATCTTAAAACTTTATTTTTCATCAGGTTGCATTTCGCCGGAATCAATTGGTGGCTTACTATTGGATAAAATTGATTCGACCCAAATAATGGCTTCACTCAACCCATCAAAAATTTCATACGGTTTATCGAAGAATTCACCTTCGAACGCTGCACTTCTGCGCATAGCTGCCGTTGTGGGAATGACTGCAATGGCAATGAGGTTGGGAATCTTTTCTGTTTCCGTATAAATCAATGGATTCACCGCATAGGATTTTGCACGATTGGATACATATACCATGTTCTTTCCGCTAAAAAACTCTTGGATAAGGTAATTTAAAAGGTCATTGTGTTTTGGCTCTATGACGACACCTTCTTTTATTTGGTTGATAATAAATTTATCAAAAATGAAGACTTCAGAATCCTCTAAATCAAAATATTTTATAATTCCCATACCTGCTATATTGACTGATGATAGAAAAGATACGAAAAAATAAGATATGATTCGAAATCAATCCAAAAAGAAACAGCGCTTCAACCTTTCGATCGCCGCGCTGTTTCCCAATTAACCAACCAACTATTATGAAAGTCCTTTCGGACATTTAAGCTCCAGTCTTCACTGAAGTTTCCTTTATAAATCTTCGGTTACCAAGTCACCTTGGTTTCTAAAGACTAATTTTTCATCAAATGCATCCAATAGGATGATGCTATCTGTACTTATCTTTCCTGATAAAAGCTCTTTACTTAATTCGTTCAGTACCTCTTTTTGTATCACTCGTTTTACAGGTCGCGCTCCATATTCTGGGTTGTAGCCTTTTTCAGCCAAATAGTGAATGGCTTCATCGGTGGCATCGAAAGTAATCCCTTGTTTGAGCAGCATTTTTTTCAATCCTTTAATTTGAAGGCCAACGATTTCTACAATGTTATCCTTTGTCAAAGGGGTAAACATGATGATGTCATCAATACGGTTCAAGAACTCTGGGCGGACGCTTTGTTTTAACAATCCTAATACGTCCACTTTTGCCGATTCTATTGCAGACTCGATGTTTTTAGTGGCTTCAAACCGTTGCAGAATGATGTCACTTCCCATATTAGACGTCATGATAATGATGGTGTTTTTGAAATCAGCCAAACGTCCCTTGTTGTCTGTTAAGTGACCCTCATCCAATACTTGCAATAAGATGTTGAAGGTGTCAGGATGTGCTTTTTCGATTTCGTCAAGCAATACCACTGACTACGGTTTTCTTCTCACGGCTTCAGTTCACTGTCCGCCTTCATCATATCCTATGTAGCCTGGAGGCGCTCCAATTAATCGGCTGACGGCATGGCGTTCTTGATATTCGCTCATGTCAATACGCGTCATGGCATTTTCATCATCGAAAAGATATTCTGCCAAGGCCTTTGCCAATTCGGTTTTACCGACACCTGTGGTACCAAGGAACAGAAAAGTTCCTATTGGTTTCTTTGCATTCTGTAAACCGGCTCTGCTGCGTCTTACAGCATCACTCACGGCTTCTATGGCTTCATCTTGACCGACGACACGTTTGTGCAATTGGTCTTCGAGCTTTAAGAGTTTTTCTCGGTCGCTTTGAAGCATTTTAGTGACTGGGATACCAGTCCATTTTGCCACTACTTCGGCGATATCTTCATAGGTAACTTCTTCTTTGATTAGAGCGTTTCCAGATTGATTTTTTTGTAATTCTTTCTGTAGAACATCTAATTTCTCTTGGGCTTCTTTAATCTTTCCATAACGAATTTCTGCAACTTTCCCATAATCGCCTTCACGTTCAGCACGTTCCGCCTCTAATTTAAAGTTTTCGATGTCTGACTTTGCGTTCTGTATGTTATCAACGACTTCTTTCTCGCTTTTCCATTTGGCGTTGATTTCATTGCGCTCCTCTTTAAGATTCGCCAAATCATTCCGAAGTGTTTTTAGCTTTGATTCATCTTTCTCGCGTTTGATAGCTTCGATTTCAATCTCCAACTGCATGACCTTTCTATCGAGCACGTCTAATTCCTCTGGTTTGGAATTGATTTCCATACGCAATTTGGAAGCGGCCTCATCCATCAAGTCGATTGCCTTGTCTGGAAGGAAACGATTGGTGATGTAGCGCTCTGATAACTCTACTGCTCCAATGATGGCTTCGTCTTTGATACGCACCTTGTGATGCGTTTCATATTTTTCCTTGATACCACGTAGTATTGAAATCGCAGATTCCGTATCTGGTTCATCGACCATGACTTTTTGGAAACGGCGCTCCAAGGCTTTGTCTTTCTCGAAATGCTTTTGGTATTCATCTAATGTGGTGGCACCGATGGCTCTCAATTCACCTCTGGCGAGTGCTGGTTTCAGAATGTTCGCGGCATCCATCGCGCCTTGACCTCCGCCTGCGCCCACAAGCGTGTGAATCTCATCAATAAACAGCACAACGTCACCTTCACTGGATGTGACTTCCTTTATGACCGCTTTTAAACGTTCTTCAAATTCGCCTTTATATTTAGCACCCGCAATCAAAGCTCCCATATCGAGAGCAAAAATTTGCTTGTCTTTTAAGTTCTCTGGAATATCGCCATCGACGATACGATGGGCGAGACCTTCAGCAATGGCGGTTTTACCTGTACCTGGTTCACCAACTAAAATTGGATTGTTCTTGGTGCGTCGTGATAATATCTGGAGGATACGACGTATCTCTTCATCACGACCAATAACGGGATCAAGCTTTCCATCTTTTGCCAGTTGGTTGAGGTTTTTCGCGTATTTGCTTAATGAGTTATATGTTTCCTCCTGACTTTGAGACGTCACGCTGTCGCCTTGACGTAATTCGTCGATGGCGGCTTGCAATCCTTTTTCAGTGACGCCTTGGTCTTTGAGCATTTGGGCAATCTTGCTGTTTGATTTGAAGATGGCCATAATTAAATGTTCGATAGACACGTAGTCGTCCTTCATCTTTTTGGCGATGATGGCTGCATCGTTCAATGTTTTATTGGCTTCACGAGAGAGTAGGATGTCGCCGCCGGTAACTTTTGAATAGCTTTCCAATTGCCTGTCTAAAGTTTGTTGCAATAAAACGACATTGACGTTCAATTTCTTTAATAGGAATGGCAATACGTTCTCATCTACCTCAAAAATGGCTTTGAAGATATGTTCATTCTCTATCTGTTGGTTGCCAATACCTTGTGCTAGCTGTTGCGCTTGCTGTATGGCTTCCTGTGATTTTATGGTATAATTATTAAAGTTCATATGGTTATCACTTTTTTATTCTTTATTTTACAGACTAAATAAGTCAAGAATCTTACCAACGATTGGTACGAGACAAAATGTCGTTTAAAGCCAGGAATAGCCTGACGTTTCGTCAGATTGTAAGATTCGGATTTTGATGCGACTTATATTTTAAAGTTAGTGAAAAATGGAGGACGTCTCCGTTAATGGAATGATAAAAAAAAATTAAGAAATGGGATTATTTGATAAATTATTTGGTGGCTCTGACAAGCCAAAG